>JAFPKH010000130.1:0-8693 GCA_017424825.1 Treponema sp.
AAACTCCGTCCGCATATCCCTGTATTGATTTGTCATCGTCAGCCTTTTTCAAGCGCTTTTCTGCCAGAAGGCAATATTCTTCGTTCAGTTCGATTCCGCAATATTTTCTGTTGAGTTTTTTTGCCGTTACGCTCGAAGTCCCGCTTCCCAAAAATGGATCGAAAACGACGTCACCTTCCTTTGTTGATGCAAGGATTAATTTTGCATAAAGCTTTTCCGGTTTTTGCGTCGGATGATCAGTGTTTTCCGGCATTGACCAGAACGGTATGCTTATGTCATCCCAAAAATTCGACGGATATGTAATCCTGAAATTCCCGGAATCACTTTCTTCCCAATCTTTTGGTTTCCCGTCGACTCTGTACGGAGCGATCACTTTTCTTCTGACCATGACGGCATCGACATTGAAATAATAGTCAGACGGATTTTTTACTGCAAACCAGATGTCTTCCATTCCGTTTTTCCAGTTTGCTTTTGCACCGCGCCCTTTTTCCCTCTGCCATGTTATTCTATTCAAAACCGTAAGATATTTTTCCATGACGGATTGAAGCGAAGCCGTGCATTTCCAGTCGCCGCACATATAAAGGGAGCCGCCGGGTTTCAATTTTTTGCAAACTTCCGGAAACCATGATTCAAGATAATCGGTATATTTTGACTCTGAGCGTGAATTGAATTTCATGCCGTTAAAATCTTTCGAAAGATTGTACGGAGGGTCGATGATGATTAAATCTGCAAATTCATCGGGAATGTGTCCGAGGATTTCAAGAGTGTCACCGTTTATGGTTTTATTTATGAAATCATCTGCCGTGAGAGCATGAGCCTTCAGGATTTTTTCTTTTGTAAGAAGATTTTTCTTGAGCGGTCCGATTTCATTTTTATCAAGCGTCAAAGTTTTGTTGCGCTTTGCACGAATTTTATTTTCCATATAACTCAATTATATCTTGCCCTTTCTCCGCCGATGAGCTTGGGGCGTGAATAAGCCGCGGTGACGCATGCACTTCCGATATTTTTTTGCTCCGGATGAAGGGGAACGGCAACATCCTTAAGGTGCATTCCGATTAATGTTCCTCCGATGTCGAGACCTGCACTTGCTTTTACATGTTCTACGACCACAGGATTTTTAAGCCCGTGATAGGCAGCGGTTGCAAGGGATCCTCCTCCGTGAACCCATGGAACGACAGATACTTGTTCAAGATTGTATTTTTCCGCACATGCTTCTTCAATGACCAATGCGCGGTTCAAATGCTCGCAGCACTGGCATGCAATGAAAATCTTTTTTTTCGACAAGATTTTGTGGGCGGCTTCAAAAATTATTTTGCCGATTTCTTCGCTTGAGTTTTTTCCGAGCTTTCCTCCGGCAACTTCGCTTGATGAGCAACCGATTACAAAAATTGAATTTTCTTTTTGCGGATATGCATTCAAAACTTGTAAAACAGCAGTCTGTACTTGGTTTGCAATTTCTTTTGGTTCCATCAAATCACTTCCTATGCTTTATATTCTTTTACTTCTTATGGGCTTTTTTTTCAAGCCTTTTTGTTAATTTTAGTTGCTTTACAATTCAAATTTTACCCTGTATAATTTAAGAAAACCTAAAATAAGGAGATTTTATTAATGCTTAGCATACAGAATTTTTCAAAAGTTTTCGGAACAAAAAAAGCATGTGACGATATAAGCCTGAACATTGAGGCAGGAGATATTTTTGGATTCATCGGTCACAACGGAGCCGGTAAAAGCACGACCATCAAATCTGTCGTGGGAGTCCTTGATTTTTCCGAGGGTGAAATTCTTATCGACGGTCATTCGGTAAAAAAAGAGCCGATGGAATGCAAGCAGATTACGGCATATATTCCTGACAATCCTGATTTATATGAATACCTTACCGGGATACAATATTTGAATTTCATTTCCGACGTTTTCAAAGTGTCGAAATCTGACCGAGAGGAAAGGATAAAAAAATATGCGGATATGTTCGAGATAACGTCCGCACTCGGCGATATGATTTCCTCATACTCACACGGAATGAAACAAAAGGTCGCCATAATCTCCGCGCTTATTCATCAGCCGAAGCTTATCGTACTTGACGAGCCTTTCGTTGGATTGGATCCTAAAGCTGCCCTTACACTCAAAAACATAATGAAAGAAATGTGTGCGAACGGAAGCGCCATTTTCTTTTCAACGCACGTCCTTGAGGTGGCACAGAAACTTTGCAACAAGATTGCAATCATAAAGCAGGGCAAGATCGTGGCTTCGGGAAATACCGAGGAATTGGTCGGCGACAAATCCCTGGAAGAAGTTTTCATGGAGGTCGTGGACAATGCATAGTATTGTTTTATTGAAAAACCTTCTCCTTTCAACCAGCACTTTCAATCAGCTGAAATATGAAAAGGACAAAAAGAGGCACGGAAAAATAGTGGCCGGTCTGGTCGGTAAGATAGTTTTGTACGCGATGGGACTTTTCTTCTGCGTCATGCTTTCCATCGGTTTCGGTGCATGGGGATTTGCGTCTTCCATTCCGTCTGCATGTGCAATCATCATAACCTTCATGGAATTCTTTTTTTGCCTGCTCAAAACGAACGGCTATCTGTTTGCAAGGAGCGGCTATGACATGATAATGTCGCTTCCTTTTTCAGTAAAGACGGTCGTGTCATCAAGGTTCCTGTACATGTACATAAAAAATCTTCCGTGGGTTCTGCTCATATCATGCTCAATGATGATCGGATACGGAATTTTTGCAAAGCCTCTTTTCATCGTCTACATCATCTGGATTTTGTTCACCCTTTTGCTTCCGATGATTCCCATGGTCTTGGCAGCTTTCATCGGTGCGGGGATTGCAGCCGTTTCATCCGGATTCAGGCATAAAAACATCGTGCAGACGATATTGACGTTCGCACTTGTGCTTCTGGCTTTCTCATCAAGGTTCATAATAGATAAGATTTTCAGTGACGACAAGGTTTTGGAGACGATTCAAAAGCTTTCATCTGCAACGGACAACATCAAGAACGTGTACCTTCCGGTGACATGGTTTGAAAAATCAATCACGGAATTGAACGTGCTCAGCATGCTTCTTTTTGTCGTAAGCGCACTGATTGTATTTGAAGCCGCTTTTTTAATCGTGAGCAGGTTCTACAGGCAGATCAACACAAGGCTTTTGGCAGGAGCCTCACGCAAAAAATATTCTTTGAAAGGTCTTTCCGTCCGCTCCCAGGTCGCTTCGATAACGTTCAAGGAATTCAGGCATTTCGTTTCTTCAACGAACTACATCGTGAATTTCGGAATCGGTATAATCCTTTGCATGATATTGATAATCCTTTCTTTGGTAATCGGTCTGGACAAAATCATAATGTTCATTGCGAAAGGACACTACGTTGATCCAAGGATTATTCTGCCGGCAGTGCCGATGATAGTGTTTTTCCTTACCGGCATGGCATCAAGCACAAGCGTGTCATATTCGCTCGAAGGAAACAATCTCTGGATTTACAAAAGCCTTCCCGTTTCATTCAGGACTCTGCTGAACGGAAAAATGCTTTTCAATCTGTGCCTGGTGCTCCCGATAACTTTAATCGGTGACGTCGTTTTGGGCATTCGATCTGCCGGAACTCCGCTGGAAATTGGCCTTTGCGTTTTGTGCGGAATCTTCCAGTCGCTTTACTGTACGTCCTGGGGAATGCTGCTTGGAATCCTGCTTCCGAAATTCAATTGGAAAGTCGATATTGAAGTCATAAAAAGCAGTGCTTCCGTTTCGCTTTACATGCTGCCAAATATGCTCATAACGCTTGCACTCGGAGTCGTTTCTGTGATTTTCGGACAGATGATCGGCGTGGTGGCTATGCTTGCATGCATTTCAGGAATCTATTTTGTTCTTGCGCTTGTCCCGTACATCATACTGCTTGTAAAAACCAGCGCAAAAAAATCCGCTTGATAAAATCTGCATAAAAAAAGGGATGCCCGGCTTTTTTGAAACGTCAGACATCCCTTTTATTCGAGCGGAGGGTTTAATACCCCGCCCCTCTGGGGCGAAACAAGGGGTATTAAATCCGACTGCAATACCTTATGAGAACACCATACCCCGTTGCTCTGCGGCGGGGTTGGTGATTTTTTTCCGTCCAGTGAATCAGTTTTCCTTGAACATGTCTTCAATCAAATCAGAATATTTTTCCGAAATCTTGTGGCGTATCATTTCCTGTTTTGCGGAAAGCTCGTCGCCGACTGCAAAGCTTTTTGAAACAAGGACAAACTTGTTGATTTTCTCACATGCCCTGAATCCGTTCTGAGGAGAAATAAGCCTTTCGATTTCGTTTTCGAACAGCTTTTGTATTTCAGGACTCTTCAGCAGAACTTCGTAATCTTCAGATGCAATTTTATTTTCCTTTGCATAGAGGGTCACGTTTTCTTTGTTCGGTACGATCAGCACGCCGAGGAATCTTTTGTCCTGTCCCAATGCCATGGAGCTTTCGATATAATCGCTTGCCGCAAGTCCGCTTTCGATTACAGCCGGCTCCACGTTTTCTCCTCCGAGCAGAACGATCGTGTCTTTTGCGCGCCCGGTGATTTTCAGTTCATTGTCAAATGTCCTTATTCCCAAATCTCCGGTGTTGAACCAGCCGTTTTTGTCGATTGCAAGATCAGTCAGATCCTGACGCTTGTAATAGCCTTTCATCAGCTGGTCTCCGCGGACATAAATCAATCCCTGCTCACCAGGTGGAAGAGGTTCGTCATTCACAGGAACGCCGTATTTTTCTTTAAGGATCTTCACTTCCCATGTCGGGAAAATTGCTCCTACGCAGCCTGTGCGCGGTTCCTTGTAATAACGGAACGAAACGACGGGGGTTGTTTCAGAAAGTCCGTATCCTTCAAGAAGGTTCAATCCTGCCGCCCTGTAAAAATCATCGATCTCTTTTTGCAGTGCACCGCCGCCTGAAATGGCAATTGAAAGCCTTCCGCCGAATTTTGCACGAAGCTTTTTGAAGACAAGTGCGTCTCCAAGTTTGTGAAGCGGGAACAAAAATATGAATGGGAAAAATCCTGCGAGCGCATCCAAAAACTTGCAGCGTTTTTTCAGCTGGCATACATGTCCAAGAACTTTGTCCTTGTTGTTCGCATAATGCTTTCCTACGCTAAGGAAAAACTTGTACATCTTGAGTGCGATTCCGCCTTTTTTGTTCATGGCACGGTTCACGCCTTTTGCAAGTGCTTCCCAGAGCCTTGGTACACCGCACATCCATTGCGGCCGGATTTCTGCCATGTCAGCGAGCATGACGGAAGCCACGGGTTTTGAATAAGCGAGTCCGCATCCGAGCTGGAGCGACACATATTGTATGAGTCTTTCGAAAACATGCCACACAGGTAAAACGGAAAGCCACCATTCACCAGGTTTCCCGGGAAGGAATGTGGGTACGCATGAAAGGTGCGTTATGTAATTTTTGTGGGTGAGCATTACGCCTTTGGGTGTGCCGGTCGTTCCTGAAGTGAAAATCATCGTGATAGTTTCATCAGGCTCGGTTTTTTCCATTTCTGATTCTATCTCCGCTTTTTTTCCGCTCTTGTCCGTTTCATAAATTTTTCTTCCGGCTTCGAGGATTTCTTCAAAAGTCACTATGTTCAGCCTTGAAGATTTGAATTCTTTTTTTTCTTCGTCGGTCAGAGGATCGAACAGGATTGCGGTTTTTAAAAGAGGCACTTCATCTTCTTTTTCCGTAATCTTTTTAAGCTGGCGTGAGTTTTCAAAAATACCGGTCTCACAATCAGCATAGGAAATTATAAAGCGGATTTCATTTCCCATTGAATCACATCCGCGCGGAACGTCCGGTGCTCCCAGGCATACAAGCGCATAGTCGGAAACAAGCCATTCACGTCTGTTGTCGGAAATCAATGCCACGTTTGAACCGCGGTGAACTCCGAGAGTCTGCAATCCGAGTGCAAATTCGATGACGCTTTCATAAACCTGCGCATAGGTGTAGTAATGGAATTTTCCGTCGGCTCCGCGTGCAGCCTGGAGATTTATGTCCGCATATCTTTCGCACCTGTCTTTTATAAGCAATGCCATGTTTTTAGGCAATGTTTTGTCCATAGGAAATTTTGTTCCGGCCATCTTAACCTTCTTAAAAATTATTTTGCTCTCCACTCCCTACTATAATACCACGGGTTTTTATAATCGACAAGAATGGTTTTTTGTACGTAAAATTTTAATCTGCCTGCTATTGACTAATTTTTTTTTTAACTGTAATATGACGCTATAAATCAATGGCGATGCATTCAGTTTGACTGGCTGCACCGCTTTTTTTTTGCAATGGCGCATGATTTCATGGATTTTGTATCCGTGGGAGAGTGCGCCTTATTTTTTTACAGGAGTTGCCTATGGACATAACGAAGGTGATTCAGCAGATAGCTGAAGTGGAAGGTAGCATCTGGAGCGTTTGGTTCCTTGCCGGAGCCGCTCTTGTTTTCTGGATGCAGGCCGGATTTGCAATGGTAGAAGCCGGATTTACCCGTGCGAAAAACACCGGTAACATCATAATGAAAAACCTCATGGACTTCTGCATCGGAACTGTAATGTGGTTCCTTATCGGTGCAAGTTTCATGCTTTCATATACTGATCCGACGACCGGAGAAGTTAGCAAGGGAATCTGGAGCATTATCGGAAAACCGAACTTCAGCGTGTTCACTCAGTATGCGACCTTTGACTTCTCAAACTTCGTATTCAACCTTGTGTTCTGTGCCACGACTGCAACAATCGTAAGCGGTGCAATGGCAGAGCGCACCAAGTTCTCATCATACTGCGTATATTCAGCAATCATCAGTGCCGTCATATATCCGATTGAAGCTCACTGGGTATGGGGCGGCGGATTCCTTGCACAGTGGGGATTCCATGATTATGCCGGTTCAAACTGCATCCACATGGTCGGCGGTATCTGCGCTTTGATCGGTGCATGGATGGAAGGGCCGAGAATCGGAAAGTTCATACGCAACAAGGCCGGAAAGATTACGAAGGTCAATGCATTCCCAGGACACAACATCACGATCGGTGCTTTGGGTGTGTTTATCCTCTGGCTCGGTTGGTACGGATTCAACGGTGCGGCTGCAACTGACATTTCAACGCTCGGTTCAGTGTTCCTTACGACAACGGTTGCCCCTGCGGTAGCTACTGTAACCACGATGATTTTCACATGGATCAAGTACGGTAAGCCTGATGTTTCAATGTGTCTGAACGCATCTCTTGCAGGTTTGGTTGCAATCACGGCTCCTTGCGATGTCACGGATTGTGCCGGTGCTGCAGTGATCGGCGTTGTGGCTGGTCTTCTCGTAGTGTTTGGAGTCTGGTTCCTGGATCACAAGCTCCACATCGATGATCCGGTTGGTGCCGTTGCGGTTCACATGCTCAACGGAATCTGGGGAACGATTGCAGTCGGTCTTTTTGCAACAAGAACAGCGCCTGGATTCTCTCTTGCAGGAATCAAGGAAGGTCTTTTCTACGGCGGTGGATTTGAGCAGCTTGGAAAGCAGTTGGGCGGTATGGGAGTCACGATAGTCTGGACAGTCGTAACTATAACGCTTACATTCCTTGTCATAAAGAAGCTTATGGGACTCCGCGTCACCAAGGAAGAAGAAATCATCGGTCTTGACAAGCTTGAGCACGGACTTGATTCTTCTTACGCAGGATTCGCAATCTCCTACAGTTCAGAAGAGCTTGCAGAAGCAAAAGAATACGGCGTTAAGATTCCAGGAGCGGAAAGCCAGCTTGTTCCTGCGACACGTCCGGCATCATCAGACGCACTCATGCACAAGGTCGTAATCATCACAAGGCAGAACAAGTTCGATGAACTTAAGGATGCTATGAACTCAATCGGTATAACGGGAATGACGGTCGTAAACGTAATGGGATGCGGAATGCAGAAGGGAAAGAGCGAATATTACCGCGGTGTTCCGGTCGAAATAAATCTTGTTCCAAAGATCAAGGTCGAGATTGTCGTGAGCAAGGTTCCGGTTGAAACGGTCGTTGAAACGGCAAAGAAATCCTTGTACACAGGCCACATCGGAGACGGAAAGATTTTCGTATACCCTGTTGACAGCGTAGTAAAAGTGCGCACGGGCGAAAGCGGATACGATGCCCTTCAGGATGAAGAAGAATAAAATAACAAGTTAAAAAAGAATCAGCCGGTTGATTTTTGGTCAGCCGGCTTTTTTTGTTCAATGCATCATATTTTGAACATGCTCACTTCTTTTCTAAGTCCGGTGAGGTTCGCGCGGTTTTCTTCGCTCAAAGTTTGGCACAGTTCAACTGCTTTTATAATCTGTCCTGAACCGGATGCCATTTCGTTCATCGAATTCGTGATTTCGTTCGTGACGTTCGCAATGTTCTGCATTTCAGTGCCGATCTGTTGTCCGCCTTCGTAAAGGATGTTTGAATTCGCTTTTACGATTTCAGTGGAGCTTTTGATTTCACTGATTGACTGCAAGACCTGTGCGCTTCCTGCATTCTGCTGTGCCATTGCATTTTTGATTACCGTCTCCTGTTCCTGCACTTTATTGGTCAGATCGAAGACAATCTCAAACTGATTCTGAACCTCCTTCATGTTGACGGAAACATTTTCGATTATTCCCTGAAGCTCGCTCAGCTGCGAACCGATTTTCTTTCCCTGCGTATTTGACTGTTCTGCAAGTTTGCGGATTTCATCGGCGACGACTGCAAAACCTTTTCC
>JAFPKH010000131.1:0-3053 GCA_017424825.1 Treponema sp.
ATTCTCAAAGGAACAGATTCGTACTGTTTCCAACATGCATGAAACTTTTGCACGTCTTACTACTACGAGCCTTTCTGCCCAGCTTCGTACATTGGTTCATGTCCATGTGGCTTCTGTTGACCAGCTGACTTATGAGGAATTTATCCGTTCAATTCCTACACCGACGACGCTTGCTGTTATCAACATGGATCCGCTGAAAGGTAACGCCGTTCTTGAGATTGCTCCAGAAATTACCTTCATAATGATTGACCGTCTGTTCGGTGGTTCGGGAGATACGGGTGGAAAAGTGAACCGTGACCTTACCGATATCGAACAGTCCGTCATGGAAGGCATCATAGTGCGCATCCTTGCAAACATGCGCGAAGCCTGGACTCAGGTAATCGACCTTAGGCCGCGTCTTCAGCAGATTGAAACGAACCCTCAGTTTGCACAGATTGTTCCTCCGACGGAAATGGTCATCCTCGTTACATTGGAAATCAAGATAGGTGAGGAAGCAGGCATGATGAACATCTGTATTCCTTACATCACGATAGAACCGATAATTTCAAAGCTTTCGTCTCAGTTCTGGTTCAGCTCCGTCAGAAGAAGCTCTACGACGCAGTACCTCGGAACGCTCAAGGAAAAGCTTTCTGACGTTGAGATGGAACTTATCGCAGAGATTGGAAGCATGAATGTACCGATCAGGGACGTAGTCAACCTTCAGGTTGGAGACGTCATCAGGTTCAATACTACGAAGGTTGACGATCCTCTGGTTCTCAGCGTCGGCAGCAGGAAGAAATTCTACTGTCAGCCCGGTGTGGTCGGAAAGCAGCGTGCGGTTCAGATCATTGAGAAAATCAAAGAAAACGATGAAGATGAATTCGAAGAGTTAACAGCAGAAGGAGATGATACACTATGAGTGAAGGTGCAATATCACAGGAAGAAATCGATGCATTGTTGTCCGGCGTAGAGTCAGGAGGGCTTAGTGGAGCTTATTCTTCTTCTACACCTTCTGCCGGTAATATGGACATAGCTACGCTGCAGACCTTTGCGGACAAGATGAAGGACAAGCTTGCCTCCCGCATTTCCGAAATGACGGGTTCCGATGCAAAGGTTGACGCTCCGGTTGTCGAGGCGTCAAACAGGGATCAGCTTCTGGCAAAGATACCGGAGATGCTGGTTTCGATTACCGAGGATTTCAATACGGCTTTGGTAGGCGACCATCTTTTCATCGCTTCACCCGAGTTCGTACAGAAGGTCTCCAGTCTAATCAACAACGAACCTAATTCAGAGTTGGATGATATGGCACTCTCCGTTATGGGCGAGCTTGTATCTACATACTCTGGTGCTGAAATATTGGAATTGAGTCAGGATGGAAAACTTCCTGGACTTGCTGCAGACCCGGCTGATGCACACAGCCAGCCGAAGGCAATGGTGCGTATGCCACAGGGAAGTTTCGCCCTGTTTACATATCCCGTTACCTTGGATGGTGCGCCTTACACATTGTGGGAAGCAGTAAGCAGCTCTGTTGCAGAAGGAATGGCTACAGCTCTTGGTGGAGGTATTAAACCTGCCCCCGCCGCTGCACCGAATAATGCAGCACCGCAATTTAATCAACAGCCAATGATGGGAGGAATGCCAAACATGGGAGCAATGCAGCCAATGAATAGTATGCCAGGAATGGGAATGGGACAGGTTGGTATGCAGCCGATGAACAGTCCGAACGTTCAGTCCGTACAGCTGCCTAATCTTCAGCAGTACAACGCCGCCGCCGGACAGGGAAACATCAGCCTGATCATGGACGTCTTCATGGAGATGACCGTAGAATTGGGCCGCACCAAGAAGACTATCAAGGATATCCTCGGTATGGGTGAGGGTACGATCATAGAATTGGACAAGCTCGCCGGTGAACCTGTGGACATCCTTGTAAACCATAAGCCGATCGCAAAGGGTGAAGTCGTGGTCATTGACGAAAACTTCGGTGTCCGTGTAACTGAAATCCTTCCGGCAATCGAACACGTAACGAACCAGATGTAATTCAGCTTGCGGCAGGGGATTTTCCGGATCCTGATTTTTCGGGACGGAATCTTTTTCCCTCCGCCTGTGGAATTCGGTCTGTTTGTGCCGTTAATCATTGCCCTATAAATGAAGCTGTCGTCCGCATCGTTTTAGTTGCGCCGATGCTTTTTGCAGATGACACTGGAACTTCCGTGCATTTATGGAGATTCGTGCCGCCGTATGGTTGCACCCAAAGCTTTCCGACATGCGGGGTTTTTCCGGTGCATTTCTGTTTTAAAGGGCTGTCCGAGGCACTTTCGTCAGGATTTTCGGGAATATTTTCCAAAAAACTGCATAAATAATTAAAAAATCAGTCGATTTTGGGCTTTCGACAATTGATTAAACAGCCGGTTTAAAGTATTTTAAAAGAATGAATCTGTACTGAAACGTCTGTTTCGGAACATGATACCCTGAAATGCAGTGTTTGAAATCGCTGTATTTCTGCGATATTTAAACATGCGCCCGTTTGATGACGGAGCCGGTGAAATGCCGGTTGATGCCTTCCGTATTAATCGGCGGTTCCTTGGAGAACGGGACTGAATGGAGCTTTCGGAAACCTGGGTGAACGTTTCCGATCGGGATGATTTACCGGGCTTCCAGAAAATATGCTTTCAGGGGTGAAAGCTGATTTGGGTGGGGGAAAATAAAATTAATTCAAAAAGATTAAAGGCCATGTTTGTGGCTATCGCATGTCTGTTTTTACCGTATGCATATCTGTCGGCCCAGAATGCCGATTACGTTACGACCCGCACGGAGGAGGCTCAGGTTTCCGCCGCAACGACTTCCGAAAAGAATGTCGGGACTGAAGTTTCCGAAACCGAAAGCAGTGCACCGGCAAGGAATCAGGCGGAAAGCAGCATAACGCTTTCATCTGCCGCTAAGGTTCAGTCCAATTCCGACGGGAGCGCAAAGAAGGGCGGATCCAACACTTTCCTGGTTTTCCTGCGCATGATACTGGTGCTTGCCATAGTCGTTGCAATCATATGGATCATATTCAAGCTGCTTCAGAAATCTAC
>JAFPKH010000132.1:0-8833 GCA_017424825.1 Treponema sp.
ACAAACTGTGTGTCTATCACGTTCTGCACTCTGGCAGGCAACGTCTGACCGTTCACGACGCACTTAAAATACAAATGCACAAAGTACGAAACAAAATCGCAAATCTGGATAAAATACGATTCCGACGAGTCTTTTTCCAAAATGTCCTCTATCAGGCATTTTACAGGCTGGTTCACTGCGACAAAACTGTAATGCGACTGAATCGGGTTGTATGCCCTTATCGCACGAGCCGTTTTTCGCATTGGAGCAAGTCTTCCTTTATCGGTGATTACGATGTAATTCCAATTGCCCTCGCTGTCGTTTTCTATTCGCTGAATATTGTATGTGAGTGCTTTTTCAAGGACATTATAACTGTTGTCTGTTATTTTTGTTTTGTCGATTATGACATTCACAATTGATAAATCCATTTGTTCCGCAATACACTTTGTAAACGCGATGAGGATTTCCTGCTTCTGCTCTTTTGTCCAGCCGTAATTTCTGTAGGGATTTTTATCTGTCAAAAAAGCTTTTGTGTGCATTTCTTCTGTTGCGTGAAAACCATATTTCTCTTTGAGGAGCGCACGGAAGTTTTTCATTACATTAAAATTTCTTTGCCAGTTAGCAGTTTTTGTGTAAATACTCGTCAAAACAAAATCTTGGCTTGAACTGTTTATAAGTCCATCATCGCCTGTTTCATCAAAATATGCAATTACCGTTTCCAATTTGATTTCTCCAAGTCAATTGATTTTAACACAAAAATTGTCTATAATCACCAACCCCGCCGCAGAGCAATACGCCACCTTGTGGCACGGTATGGTGTTCTCATAAGGTATTGCAGTCGGATTTAATACCCCTTGTTTCGCCCCAGAGGGGCGGGGTATTAAACCCTCCGCTCGAATAAAGTTGTGAGCCGCAGTATTCCTTCTCCTGCTTTCGCAGTGCTAGGGTCTGCGGACTTCTTTTTTTTTCACACACATCCCCAAGCCGTACCGTTTTTCACTCGTTTATTCTCCAAGCATGTCGTTCGCTTTGCGAACTTACCGAGTTTAACGGTCACTTCGTGCCCTTACAAACTCGCATTTAACATCTTCTCCAGTTCAATTAAGTCACTGGAAATTTCTTTCTGCAGATTCTTGATTTCGCCAATCAGCACTTTTGGAGCAGGATATTCAACCTTTTCGTAAACGACTTCCTTGTATTTGTTGATGCTCAGGTCGTAGCCGTTTTCAACAATTTCTGACTTCGGAACAAAGAAAGACTGTTCGGTGCGCTTGCGTTTTTTTTCTCCGTCCAGATTCTGATAGCGTTTGATTATGTCGGGAATGTCGTTTGCATCGACTGGCTGCCGCTTGTCATCGAGGGAATATCCGTCGGCTTTCATGTCGTAGAACCACACGTCATCCGTTCCGCCCGCCCCTGTTTTTGTGAACACGAGGATTCCGGTGCTTACTCCTGCATACGGCTTGAAAACTCCGCTCGGCATACTGATTACCGCCTGAAGCTGATGGTTTTCCACAAGTTCCTTTCTGAGTGCCTTGTGTGCGTTTGAAGAACCGAACAGAACTCCATCCGGTACGATACATGCACATCGGCCGCCTTTTTTGAGCATACGGATAAAGAGGGCAACGAACAGAAGTTCTGTCTTGGTTGTCGCACAGATATTTGTAAGGCTTTCCGCAATCGTCGATTTGTTTACGCTTCCCGTGAACGGAGGATTTGCAAGGATGACGTCAAACTGTCCTTCAATCTCGTTGTTCTTGCTTACGCTGTCCTGATATGCGATGTGAGGCTCATGGATTGAGTGAAGAAGCAGGTTCATTGCGGAGATTTTTAGCATCGTGCTTCCCGTATCAAAACCGGTGAGGAGACCCTTTGAATAATGCTCCCATTCCTTGTCTCCCATTTTTTTGCCGTAAGTGTCGCGGATAAACTCCGCAGAAGAAATAAGGAATCCTGCCGTACCGCATGCCGGGTCACAAATCGTATCGAGCGGCCGGGGGTGGATAAGCTGAACCATCATGTCGCGAATCTGCTTTGGTGTGCGGAACATGCCGACCTGTCCGGAAGAGTTCATTTTGCTGAGGACATATTCGTAAATATCACCGAGCATGTCGCGTGCCTGAACTTCCGGATTTTCAAAAAGTTCATCAAGCTTTGTGATTACGGCCTTGAGAGTCTGCGGACTTGGAATTGAAAAAGCGGCATCCTTCATGTAGCGGGCGAACGCACTTTCTTCGTTTGCATTGATTTTTTTGATGAACGGAAAAATCTCCTTGTCCATCAATGCAAAAAGCTCATTCTCCTCAAAGGTCTTGAAAATGTGCCAGCGGTAATTCTGTTTGTTTTTCGGGAAGATGTGCTCTTTCTTTTCTCCCGACATCTTTTCGTACTGCTCGGTTTCGTTTTCGACCTCATCAAGAGAATGGATGAACATAAGGTATGAGAACTGCTCGATGACTGTAAGGTATTCGCTCATGCCCGCACTGAAAAAATCGTCCCAAATTGAATCTATCTTGTTTTTGATTTCACCTGTAATCATGTTTGATGCTCCTTATGTTAAATATTCCTTTCTCCATGTTTCGAAGTTATCAAACAATTCTGCGACGTTTTCTATATTGACACCATTTTCAGCATAAAAACTGAACAGCTCTTTCAATTTTTCAGGCATCAGGTTTTCATCGGAACAGTTTATAACTTCCTTTGTTTTTAAAATTACTTTTGATTTTACACCTTCGTCCAAATCATCCTCAGGAACAGATTCAAGGCTTTCAAGAGCGTTATTTAAAATTTCTATGACACGGCAAAAATATGCACACTTATGGTCAAAAAAGTATTGCAAATCAGATAGCCGGGCTTTTGCGTTATATCTATTGCAGGAAGCGATATTATCCAGATGCCTATGTAAATCCTGGATTAAATCGTGGTTAAAAAGTTTCCTGTTTTCATTAATGCAATCCGTTATAATTTCTGACACCCCAGATTTCATTTCATCGAGTTCCCGCTCAGATGCCTTTTCCGCAGCAAAATCGGCGTAAAGAAATCCGGCACCCGAACCAAACTTATCAGAAATTGTCCATGCCGAAACCGCATCTAAAATACCGCGAAACAATCCCATTGAAGTCCTCCATACGTCCTAAAATGATTTTGAAAATGAGTTTTCAGAATCGGCCTTGATTTATTTTATCACAGCATTCGGGTAGCGTCAAAAGTTGGTCGGTAAAACATCTGACCTGCCGCATCGCTTTTTGACTCCCTTCACCAGCCCTGCATCAGGAAATCCTTTATATGCACTATCTTTATTCCGTCTTCGTTTCCGCAAACAGAAGAATCCATCGTTACATAAAACGCTGCTGGCTTTTGAAAAAATCGAAAATAGTTTTTGCACTGATTTTTTTTACAACTTGCAAGCGAAATATTCTTGTTTCATCACTCATATTTACGGATTCAACTGAAAAACTGTTTGAAAAATTTTCATGACGGTATGCCTCGTCCATATACAGGTCCCGGTAAATGCAGCGGGATAAATCCTATCAGTCGATTACGATGATTTCCCAGGTGCCATCGTTTTTCTTCACCCTGTACGTTCCTCCGAAATCACCAGAAATCAGGTAGTCGTCTGCACCGAGTTCAAGGATAGAGCTAGGATACCATGTCCAGTGGTGCACGTTTCCACCCTTCAAGGGAATCTGCTGTTTTGCATTTCGGAACCGGACTATTGCACAGAGCTTATTTCCCGTCAGCCTGTAAAGACCGTCATGCCCCGCAATCAAAACGGAGCCATCGGATGATGCTGTCAGGGCAGAAGAGTCGATGTACTGGGAACCATATCCCTTAATCTCGCTTTCATAAATCAGGAATTCCATGGAACCGTTTTTCAGAATGCGGATCAGGGACTTTGTAGAGTAACCTTCCCCTGCCGTCACGTAAAGGTTTCCGTTTCCATCGGCTGAATATGAAAAATTGTTTTCCCACCTTGGACCGTATGGACCGACAAGTCCGGTTTTGTCATGGAAGCTTTCAATCCTTGAACTTTTCAAATCGATAAGCCAAAGCGACTTACTGTTTCCGCCCACGCCCTCATCCCTGATGTAAAGCACTCCGTCAATCACCTGCGGAGGAACGACTGACTTCGGAATGTCTTCTTCCGACGTAAAGATGATTTTCCACTTTGATGAGCTAAGCCTGTAAACGGTCCTTGAATATACGGCAATCAAATCGCCCGAACAGATTCCAAGCACGGGGTTTTCTTCTTCGGACGGAAGAGCGACGGTTTTCGATTTTCCGCGCTTAACGGAAACAAGCTTTTCCGCTCCGTTTTTCTTTCCGTAAATCCAAAGCACGTCACCAATCTGAACGGAAGACAGGATTTCATCAAGTTCAGGACATTCAATCGGCCTGATTTCGTTGGTGTCCAAATCGATAAGGTACGGAACGGATCCGTAGATGTCGCGCCAGTTTTTGTTTCCAAGCCATTTTCTTACGGAAACGTACACCCCGTCGTCCGTCCTGCACAGATACCTTGCATCGTACCTGCTTTCAGTTTCTTCAGTCCTGCGCGGAATGTTCAGAACAGGGACGTCGGCTGATTCAACCTCAAGGTCCGCCATGCCGTTCCTGATGAATTCATTTGCACGCCTGTACCGTTCCTTTTCGTATCTGTCTTTCGCCTCGACGCTTTCCCAATATTCGGCGTATTTTTTCACCTTGCCCGCCAGATCGTATTCAACTCCGTGCCGCCTGCACCAGAACGACTCGAGAATCACGGATGACATGTCGTCCGGGTGTCGCATTCCAAGCCCGACCAGATAATCGTGCAGTTCCGAATCAGCTTTCCACAGCCCGAATTCGTTCCTGATGTACATGCCGAGCGAAAAGTGATATTCGTCCATGTCGTCCATGCTTTTCAGGGAATCGATTTCCTTGAGGGTCTCTGCATCGAGTTCCTTTTCCAGTCTGGAATGGGCATCATCCAATGGAGTCGTCGCCTGGGAAAATGCATTTTGAACGGAAAAAAGTATAATGAACAGAATCAGCGTTTTTTTCATATCCTTCACCTCGCCTTTTCAATTTAAATGCCGCCGCCATGCAAACGGTTACAGACTCCCCTTCACCAGAGCCTTTCGCATTCGGATTATTCAGTGTTTCCTTAGCTGGAACAGGTTCAACTCCTGTCCAAATACTTTAAAATAAAAAAAATCCCTCGTGATTCAGAGGGATTCTACTTATAGCGGGGGCAGGACTCGAACCTGCGGCCTCCGGGTTATGAGCCCGACGAGCTTCCAACTGCTCTACCCCGCGTCGTAATTTCTAACAGTGTAACAGTTTTGAAAAAAGAGGTCAAGCAAAAAACGTGATAATTATATAGAAAATTTTTGAAAAAAAACATAAATTTAAATCAATCTTAAAAGATACTAATTGACTGTTTTTTTATTATTTTTGTCCTTTTATTTTTAACAAACTGTGTTATAATTTTTTTAAGGTCCTTCGTTAAATCCTGCGGACAAAAAGGATGGCTACTGATTTATGGAAAGAAAAACAGGTATAGCGGTTCCACTGGGGGCTATCCGTTCAAAAAAATGCCCCGCCGTCGGTGATTTTCCGGCGCTGAAAGAGTTTGCGGACTTCTGCAAAAAAAGTGGCGTGGAAGTCATTCAGCTTCTGCCGGTCAACGACACAGGCACACAGTCATCGCCATATTCGGCCCTGTCCGCATACGCACTGCATCCAATCTACATACGCATAGAAGATTTGCCGGAATTCGAGGACGCAAAAAAATACTGCCGACCATTTTCTGCCGCATACAAAGAGTTTTTAAAGACCAATGCTCCCGGTGGACACTACAGCTACGAAAAAGTCTGCAACGAAAAAATCGAGCTGCTGCACCTGCTCTACTCGCACATGGTCAAGAAGGTGGACAAGCAGACCGGACACGGGAAAAACACTGTGAACGTTGTGTCTGCATCGGACCCGGTATCCATAGCGTCGAAGTTCCAAATCCAGATGAAGGAATTTATAGAAGACAATCCGTGGGTAATCTACTACGCCGTTTTCAAGGATTTGAAGGACTCCTACTCCCAGGCCTCATGGAAGGAATGGGACGACGACAAAAAAAACATGAGCCGCCACCAGATAGAGCTTCGGTGGAGCAACAGGGCGTTGAGGACCAGCCACAATTTCTTCATCTGGTGCCAGGTGAGGGCGCACGAACAGTTCCTTGAAGCCGCAAACTATGTCAGGGAGCAGGGAATCATCCTAAAGGGCGACATACCGATTCTAATCAACGAGGACAGCGTTGACTGCTGGGCATGGCCGGAGCTTTTCGACCACAAATCCAGAGTTGGTTCACCACCGGATGGAGGAAGTCCCACAGGCCAAAGATGGGGTTTCCCTGTCTACAAATGGAGCGCGATGCAGGAAAACAATTTCTCGTGGTGGAAGGACAGGCTGGTTTGCGCCGGAAGATATTTTTCCGCATTCCGTCTGGACCACGTGATTGGATTTTTCCGCATGTGGATTTATCCCGAAAAGGAGACCACCGCAGCGCTTGGGTACCCGAACTACTACTCCACCATGGAAAAGGAGATTCTGGAGGACCAGGGATTTTCAAAGGACAGGCTTGAGTGGCTTTCAAAACCGCACATTCCGACAAGCCTAATCAGCGATGTCACAGGCTCAAAGGAGATTGCCGAATCAGCTCTTGAAAAAATCTGCTACAGGATTGGGAGCGAGGACCTCTGGAAATTCAAGGAGGACATAACCAGCGACTCCATGATTTATTCAACCAGATTCTGCGAGGACGACTTTCTTGACCAGAAGATTGCGGAAGTGTTTGCCGAAAAATGGCTGGACCGCACCCTGCTGGAGATTGAGGAAGGCCAGTATGTTCCCGTCTGGAAATACAGGGACACGACCGCATGGAAAAGTCTGGACGAAAACGAAAGAAAAATTCTGGAGGACGAGTTCTCTTCGCTTGATGAAAAGAATGTGGAAATCTGGCTCGCCAACGGAAAAAACACTTTAAGCTCCATACTTTCCGCAACAAAGATGCAGCCATGCGGTGAGGACCTTGGACCACAGATTCCCGGTATGCGAAAAGTCCTTGTGTCGCTGAACGTCGCACTGCTGAGGGTCCTGCGCTGGACAAGGGAATGGGAAAAGGAAGGCTCGCCCTACGAAAGTTTCTCATCATATCCACCGCTGTGCGTCTCATGTGTTTCGGTGCATGACAGCTCCACGTCGCGGCAATGGTGGAACGAGGAAAAGGAATCGGTCTATGGATTTTTTGATGCCGCATACAAAAACGGATGTCCCACGACAATTTCCCCGCACGAGGATTTTTCACCGGCTGCGGCAAGATTTGTTCTGGAAAGTTCCGCACAGACTTCGGCGGCATGGTTCATAAATCCATTGCAGGACTACCTGTATCTGGACAAAAAATTCTATTGCGAAAATCTGTACGACGAAAGAATCAACATACCGGGAACGGTCAACGAAAACAACTGGACATACAGGATGCCGGCCCCGGTGGAGGAGCTTATGGAAAACACAGAGCTTCTCGCAAAAATCAATTCGGTATGCGAAATCCACAAAAAATTTACGGAATATAAATCGGAAAAAAATATGGAGGAAGGGAAATGAAAATTTCTTACAACGAGTTTCACATAAGCAAAAAGGTCAGGGACCTATGCAAGTTTGACAGCACTCTCTACAGTTCAAGCGGAAACGCAATCTTCGCAAATTTCAAGGCGGTGCAGGATTTCCAGATAAAACTGAACGCGCTTTTTAGGGAACGTGGGGAAAATGACAAGCAGGTCTCCGCCGGCAACCTCAACGCAATGGGATTGATTGACGAAATCTTCCATTATGTGTGCATGCTTTTTCGTCGAGACAAGGCCCCGAAATGTTTCACCAACCTTCTTTCCGATTTGGACACATATTTTGGCAAACAGGAGATTGACCGTCTTCTGCTGCAGTTCATGGAGATTTTCCCACCGGTCGCGGTCTACCAGAAAAAATTGACCAACGAGGACTATCTTTTCCAGTCGGCCTATGAAAAGGCAACAAACCAGCAGAGAAGCAACAGGGAGCAGGTCCTTGAGGAAATGATTATGCTCCACCTTGCAAACGAAAACCCTGCCTTCCATCCGTTCCAGATTCTTTTCGATGACACCGTGCTTTCGACAAATCCAAACTACATGAAAGTCTGGAACCAGATCAAGGCATTCTTTATGACACAGCCGGTCTTTGGCCCGAAAAACAACAACCTGATTGCGATGTTCAAGGAACCGGTGATTGCCTCCCCCACTTCTCTCAAAGGTCAGCTCGACTATATCCGCACATACTGGGCAGATTTGCTCGGTGAATGGCTCAAGCGTCTTCTTGAAGGAATCGACACAATCAGTGAGGAAGAAAAAGCCGCATGGGTTCCTACAAACGGCGGTGAAGTGAGCATGGACGCATATTCCTACGAAAATCTGATGAAGGAGTATGAAAGATTCAGTCCCGACCGCGAATGGATGCCTAAAGTCGTTTTGATGGCGAAAACTGTTTTGGTCTGGCTCTACCAGCTTTCAAAAAAATACAAGCGCGAAATCACAAGGCTCGACCAGATTCCAGACGAGGAGCTTGACAATCTCCGCGACGAAGGATTTACAGGGCTCTGGCTGATTGGTCTTTGGGAACGCTCCTACGCAAGCCGCAGAATCAAGCAGATTAACGGAAACCCCGAGGCCGCCGCATCGGCATATTCACTCTACGACTACGAGATTGCGGGGAACCTTGGTGGATGGGACGCGCTCGCAAATCTTCGCAGCCGCTGTTGGGCAAGGGGAATCAGGCTCGCTTCAGACATGGT
>JAFPKH010000015.1:0-4332 GCA_017424825.1 Treponema sp.
ACGGAAGCCTATGAAGTCCTCAGCGATTCTGACAAGCGTGCCAAGTACGACCAGTTTGGTTTTGCCGGTGTGGATAACGGTGCTTCCCAGGGATACAGCCATGCGTTCCATGATTTCAGCGACATTTTCGGAAGCGGTTTCAGCGACATTTTCGAGAATCTTTTCGGAGGCGGTTTCTCCGGCGGATTTGGCGGAGGCGGAAGCCGTTCACGTACCAACAATGACGGTGCAAGCCTGCGCTATGATCTGGAGCTTACTTTCAGCGAAGCGGTCTACGGATGCAAAAAAGACCTTGAATATAGGAAGAATGATGTCTGTCCTTCTTGCGGCGGTTCGGGTGGTTCACCTGGATATTCAAAGAAGACGTGCGGAACATGCAACGGTATGGGGCAGATTAGGAGCAGCAGGGGATTTTTCTCCGTTCAGCAGACTTGTCCTACATGCGGCGGCGTCGGAACTGTCATAGACAAACCTTGCCAGGCGTGCCGTGGAAGCGGAGTGCAGGAAAAAAGACAGAAGATGACCATAACCATTCCTGCGGGCGTGGATGAAGGAAAGAGGTTCGTAATCCACAACCAGGGAGATGCAGGTAGAAACGGCGGTGCGTCCGGTGATCTCGTCGTAATTGTCCATGTCAAGTCTGACGCTTATTTCGAGCGTGACGGAAACGACCTTTATTGTGCCGTACCGATTTCTCTTTCACAGGCGGTTCTCGGTGCTTCGATCGACATAAAGGGGCTTGCGGGGCAGACGATATCAATCAAGATTCCTGAGGGTACTCCGCACGGAAAGATGCTCAGGATCAGGGATGAGGGAGTTCCATATACCGGTTCGTCAAGAAAGGGCGATCTCTACGTGAAGATTCTCGTTCAGCTGCCTTCAAAAATCAGCAGGGAACAGCAGAAAATCATGCAGCAGTATGCGGCTCTTGAAAAGGCAACGACTTCTCCGGAGCTTGTTCCTCTTTCATCGCTTTCACGCTAGTTTCCAAAAAATAAAAGGGTCCTTTTGATTGAGACAATCTTTAATAAGTCTTAAATCTTCTTTTTGAAGAAAAAAACGCTTGCGGGATTGCCTTAAACGGTCAAAGGACTTTTTTTTTCTTTAAATTTGCCGATATTGGTGTATAATAGAATCATCGTAAAAAGTCATCCAAGGTGAATGCCGGATAAGCTGTGTTCAGGTTGTCTATGTGTTTCCCTAAAAAAATCTAAGAGGGTCACGTATGTTTAAAGTGAAGCGCTATTTATTGATTATGGCAACCAATATCGTTTTGGTCGCTGCAATTGTCTTTTTTGCCACGAGGATAATACCCGTTTCAATTACAGGCAAAAAATATGCCGTGCTGTTTATCTGGCTTGCGGCGGGCATAATTTCTTTCGTGCTTTCGCTGATCCTTTTCCGGCTCAAAACGGTGATCTATACAAAATCCGTGAAAATGGCCTTCACAAGCAAGGAAAATGCGGTCCTCTATGAATTCATCGAGAACCTGAGGGCATGCAGCTCCCTTGATGATTTTTATGAGAATGTGGGCGAAATCCTTGAGGAGAAGGGTGACTGCTCGGTTCTTTTCGTTGACCGTGAAAAAGATTATGTCCTTTACAACAGCCCGGACAAGCTTACCTGCAATCAGGATGTCATAAATACGCTCGACCTAAATTTCAAAAACACATGGAGGGACGGCTGCTATTTTATAGGCGATGATTTCGGAATTGTTTCCAAGCCTGCACAGGCACGCGGATTTTTCATCGTATACAATCAGCATCACCTGTATGTTTTCTGCCGCTATACCAGGCTTTTCTATGAGGCGATCTATGACGTGCTATACAGGGAATTCACGCGCTTTTTCCGCCGTGCAAAGACGATCGACGGACTTGCCGAAATTTCCGAGCTTTCATCTGAATGGAACCAGCTTGCGGACACCCAGCGTTCGTTCCTTCCTCCTGTAATGCCGGAAATCGAAAAGCTTTCTGTAGCCGCATATTACCGCCCGCTCGTAAATGTTTCCGGTGACTATTATACCGTGCTTCCGATCAGCAGGACAAAGACCCTTCTCATGCTCGGTGACGTTTCAGGAAAGGGACTTGCCGCATCATTGGTCATGGGCTTGGTTATGAACACGGTTAAAATCCTTGACAACAAGGAAGACCTCCCGAACATGATCCGCGCGGTTGACAAGGCAATAAAGGGGATGAAGCTCCAGGACAAGTATACGGTCGTTTTCATCGGCGTCGTCGATACTTCCAAGATGACCATCCGCTATGTGAACGCCTCAATGTCAGATCCTATCATCATCTCAAAATCACCTGACGGATATAAAATCAAGCCGCTCACTTCAAACTGCTCGGTCGTCGGAATCATTGACATAGACGAGGTTGAGGTTTCAGAACAGAGGCTCTTCCGCGGTGACGTAATCCTCATGGCATCGGACGGTGTTTCAGAAGTCATGGACGAAAACGGAGTGGAGCTGGGCGATACACAGCTTTATGAAAATACGATCAAGAGGAGCGCCGCAAAAAGTCCGCAGGAGTTCATCGATGATGTGGTTGATCTCGTATTCTCCTATAATGGTGACAAAAAGCTGCGCGACGACGTTACGATGATGGTCGCCAAGGTGGAGGGATAAAATGATTTTCATGATTATAAACTTTTTGGTCGGTGCCGGCCTTATGTCATTCTCCTTCATGTCTGATCATGTCGCAACCGGTCAGAAGGAAGAAGTCTCGCTGACAAACCAGATCCTCATGCTTTCAAGCGTCTGTTTAATGATGGGTGCTTCCATGCTGCTTTGCTACTTTGCACCGAAATTCCTCTGCCTGCTCGTGAGCCGCGTGACTTATGTGCTCATGGCCTGGTTCTGCACTGGATTCTGCAAGGTTCTCATTTCATATAAATCAAAGAAGAGGCATGCTTTCCTCACCGTAATCCGCTGGATCCTCAACGTGGCGGCATTCGTGTTCATTTTCATCGTGAGGGGAATCAATGCGGTCGGAAACGGTGCCGACGGACTTTATGAGGCTTCGTCTGCGGTTGTCGTTTCGCTTGAAAACGGAATCACTTTCACGTTCCTTGATTTCTACATGATTTTCTTCATATTCGTCATTCAGGTTCTGACAGTCCTAATGATTTTGGTGCGTGCAGAAAATTCAAAGGACAAATTCATAAGGCAGAGCATGTTTGCCGTGTCTTTAGGAATGGTCGTGACATGGATCGTGTATGCGCTTTTGTTCTTCGGATCCATGTATCAGAAAGGACTTAAGGGGCTTTACATACTTGCGCTTACTCCTGAGCTTATGGTCTATGCCTATTCTTCCGCAAACTTGGCCGTATGGGGAAAGACTCTCGTAAGAAGGACTCTCGTAAGGACTGCCGCGCTCTATCTGCTTCCTGCCGTTTTAGTGGGCGGTGGATTCGTGCTTATCTACAGGTCGTTCCCGGAACAGAATGCCGGTTTCTACGCTGCCTGCGCAGTTGTTTGTGCCGTAATCTACACAGCGATCCTTTTTGTAAGCCGCCGTCTCATCAAAACCGATGCCATGCGTGACGGTCAATATGCTGAGCAGTTTGAAGAGGCGGTCACGTCGATCAGCTTCGATGAAAATTCCAAGGATATAGAAAAAGAGATAAAGGATGCTTTTACAAAATATGTTGAAACGTCTTCCGTGCGCATTGCAATCGATGCTGGAACGGGATTCCTTGAAACGATCGGCGAAAATGAAGAGAACAAGATTGCAGTTCCTATAGATCAGACTGGATTTGAAGTGCTCCTCAACATAAAGCATTCCATAGTGTTCAGGACATTCATAGAAAAAGACTACCAGATGAAGCCTGTCAGGGAAGCACTGCTTGAAATGCTCGATGAAAACAAGGCAGATTCATTCATCCTCCTCAACGAAGGCCGCCGTGTTGTCGGTGCAATCTTCCTTGGACCAAAGACAAGCGGTGACGCATACAACAAGTACGACTATGAAATTTTCGAAAAGCTCTATTCGAATTTCTTCGTCGTCGGCTATTACATGAAGAACATGATGAACGAGTCCGTCGTCGGTACTGTCAACCGTGAAATCCGCATGTCCAGCCAGATAATCACTTCCATTCAGGAAAACATGGACTACATCTCCAATCCTAAGCTTGACTGCGGCTACCGCATGGTTCCTGCACACAACATCGGAGGTGAATTCATCGACATGATCCGCCTGAACGATACGAGGCACATGTTCGTGATCGGAGCATTGAGCGGAAAGGGTATTGCTGCTTCCATGAGCATGGTCGTCTTGAAATCTGTAATCCGCACCAATCTTGCAGAAACGAAAGATTTCAAGCTGCTTGTCG
>JAFPKH010000133.1:0-5784 GCA_017424825.1 Treponema sp.
CATCCTTACGCCGCCGAGTATGCCCTGACCAAGCCCCGTCTGGTAGTTTCTGAACACCGGTATGTGCGTATGCGATACTATGGTCTCGACGCTCTGGGGAATAGTGTAGTTGTTTCCGTCCTTGTCGTTGAATGCCGTAAGGTAGATCAGTATGGTGTCGCTCGTAAGCCCCTCAAGTATGTCCTCGAATTCCTTGCGCGTGTAGTACGTCGTGTCGATTCCAAGGAACTTATATGAAGGATAATCCTTTTCGAAGCTGTAGAAAGTTTTCATGTCGCCCTGTCCGGTAGACGTTTCGTCATAGATCGCCATAACCTTGGTCGCATAGGGCATGAGCTGCTTGGCCATGTCTATTGTGGAACCGATGTACGTTTCTTCGGTGAATCCGGTCATCAACGGGTTTTCGGCACCCCTTTTAGCAAGGTCAAGGTCGTTTATTCCGAAAAAAACCAGAGGGATTCCGTCAAAGAATTCCTCCTGATGCTTGAGCGCAAAAGAAAGAGCCGCATCGTCGCCCGTGATTATCCCGTCGTATTTTTTTGTCCTGCTCTCCATCCGTTTTTTGAAATATTGGTAGAAATCCTCTATCTGCTCGCTTTTGCCGTAGTTCTTTGTGTCCATGCAGATTATGTCGTAGCTTATGTCGTTCGGATAAAGGCCGGCCTTAAGACCTGTCTCCTGCCTTCCGTATGACGAGTGCACCGGAGAATATGAATTAAGGAAAAGAATCTTGAAATCAGGCTTGGAAGGTTCTGACGGCACAGACTTCTCTTCCTGGACATCAGGCCTCAATATGAGCCGGTAGATCAGAACCGTGGTCGAATAGGCAATTAGAGCAGCCCCGATCCAGATAAGAATATTTTTCAGCATGCCGTACATTTTCATTCTTTTCATTTCCAGTCTCCGTTTTTTAACTTGCAGTCGATTAAAACTTTTTTTCGATAAAACAAAAACGATTTTAAGAGAAATCCTATATTTTATATTGTAACATATATATGGAAAATTGCACTAATTTTTTACAATGAGTTTTTAGACGCAAAACAGTTGGTTCAGAATGCCTCTCCCCGGACAAAACGCGCACTTGCTAAAATCACGGTGTTTTAATAGAATGGCTGTATCATGAAAAAATCCAAGAAGACCATCAAGATAATAGCCGCAGTCATAATATTCTGCCTGCTCTACATAGTCCTGGCATTCCGCATGCTGAGCACGGAACTTCACCTAAGCCCGGAATGGACTGTTGACATTTCCGATCAGGAAACCGTTTCTCCAAGCACCGGTCTGATTCCCTACCGGCTCGGTCAGAACATAGGATATTTCACGGAGGACGGCAAAATAGCCTCAAGGATTCCATATCCGTTCAAGGCTGCCGTTTCTGATTCATACTACGCGGTATACGGCTCCAACAACGATTCCACGGATTTCTACAAGGCTGACGGAACTCCGGCCGGAACGATAAAAGAACAGGGATTCCCGTTTTTCGGTGATTCGCACGTATATCTCTTTTTCCCGGGCGGAAATGCATTCGCAGGCTGCAGCGGATCGGGCGACATAAAATGGAAATATGAAAGCTACGCACCGGTCACTGCCTTTTCAACGAGCAGAGGCGGTGTCATCGCAGGATTTGCAGACGGAAACCTTGCATCATTCGACCATGAGGGGCATCTGATACAGAAATTCGCTCCGGGCGGAAGTGAAGTCCCGGTCATACTAGGTGCCGCAATCTCCGATGACGGAAAGACAGTCGCATGCGTTTCCGGTCAGAACAGGCAGAGGTTCGTGGTAGCCCAAAAAACTGACGACGGACACAGCAAGATAATCTTCCATGAATACCTTGACGAAGACTTCAACAGCCAGGTGCTTGTAAAATTCGGAAAGGACGGAAAGACCATATACTACAACTACAGGGGCGGGATGGGCATAGTCGACATGGAAAAGCTTGTCTCGCGCAAAGTCCCGGTCGAAGGAAGGATCGTCCAGATCGAAGAATTCAAGGATTCATGGCTTACGGCGGTGCTCAGCGAAAAAGACGGAACATATACAGTGACAATCATAGAGCCTGCCGATCATCCGGTGGCGGAATTCAGCTTCGATGCAGGATGCGCTTTCATACAGGTAAAAGGCGACAAGCTGTTCTTGGGCAGGGACACTAAAATCTCATGCCTGAACCTTTCAAGAAAATAGGAGGATGCAGATGAAAAAAACGGTAAAATGCAGTACCGTAAGGAAAATTCTTGCGGCGGCGGCAGTCCTTTCCGCTGTTTCGGGTGCAATAGCTTTTGACTGGCCTCAGGACGAAACTTCATCGGATTCATTTTTCTCCTACTTCGGTCAGCTCCGCGGCGGAACCATGGGCTCATCCCTTATTTTCAGGGATTCTTCAGTAGTAAAGGCCGCAGATTCAGGACACGTGGCAATCGTGATGACCGAGCACAACAACGACTACGGATGGTTCGAATCCCCCTTGGGAAACGCCGTTGTAATAGCGCATGACGCTGATTTTTCGACGGTTTACGGAAACCTTGACGAAGAGAGCCTTCATCCCGAGCTTTTCGACATGGACACCGTTTCTGTAGGCCAGGAATTCGGTGAAAGCGGCAACTCAGGATGGCAGGCGGGTCAAAGCTGCCTTGAGTTCATGGTGCTGGACATAAAGCAGGGTCTTGCCATAAATCCGCGCACGTCAATGCCAAAGATCGGAAAAGAGCTTCCTCTTTCAATAGGAACTGTTTCACTGGACGACAAGAACGGAAACACTCATCTTCTGGTGCTTGAAAGAAATCTTCCGGCAGGAAAATATGCAGTCTACCACACCAGGCAGGACATCTCGGTACCTTACAAGACAGTGGTATCTCTGAACGGTGCAACAATAGAAAGCATCTCATACGATTCAATGAAAGAAATGAACGGAAAGCTTTGTGTGAGCGGAAATTCATCGTATCCTTCGGACGTGGTCTACCCCGACGAAAAACGGCAGCTCCTTGGAAACGTGCAGCTCCATCCGGGACTCAACAAGCTTGACGTGGCCGTAATGGACATCCTCGGAGGATCACAGAACACAACCTATACTATAGAAGCATATTGACATCGGCAATCCAGGCTTTCATGCGCACAAGAAGGGATCTGCTTTCAGGCGGCTCCCTTTTTTGTTGAAATGTTGCCTTGATATATTCCAAATTACGGTTTATAATTTTAAGCTATGGAACACAACATGATTCTTTCTGCATCCGGCTGGAGAAAGGTCTTTGCAGAATCAGGAGACGGTGAGGACAAATCACCTGAAATCGGACAGACAAACACGGCTCTCTCTGCTCTTATCGCGGAAACATTCGCCGAATACATATCAAAAAAAGTCAGCGGAAAGCAGCCTACAGTTGCAGTGGCAAGGGACACCAGGCCTACGGGCGAAAAGATTGCGGACGCAGTACTGAGGGTTCTCGTGCTGAAAGGCATATCCATACGCTATGTCGGCATTGCTGCGGCTCCGGAAATCATGGCGTATGCAAGATCCATGGACGGATTCGTATACATTTCTGCCAGCCACAACCCGGTCGGACACAACGGAATAAAATTCGGTCTGAATGACGGGGGCGTTCTCCCTGGTCAGGAAACCGACCTGCTCATAAAATCGTTCAAGGCAAAGTGCGCGGAGGAAGGTTCTGAAAAAAGGGCGCTGGACATGCTTTCACAAGCCGGAGAAGGTGAACTTAAGCTTGCGTACATGCTGATGGACCAGTATAAAAAAGAATGCCTCTGGGCATATGAAGATTTCATCACGGGCGTAATCACCGGAACGAGCGACGTCCACATCCAGGATGAGATTTACAGCACGATAAGGGCTTCACTCCTTGAAAACACAGTAGGAATAATCGCGGACATGAACGGTTCAGCAAGATCCGCATCAATAGACGAAAAAGTGCTTCCGGCCACAGGAATAAATTTCCTTCCGTTCAACAACGAGCCTGGAACGATTCCGCATGCAATAATCCCGGAACCGGAGAACCTCACATGGACGGCAGCAGTAATGGACGACCTCCACAAAGACGGCATGGAAGACGCAATACTCGGATACATGCCTGACTGCGACGGTGACCGAGGAAACATAGTCTACTGGAATTCAAAGGACAAATCATCGCATATAATAACGGCACAGGACGTTTTCGCACTCAGCGTGATTGCAGAAGAGGCGTTTGAAATCTGGAAGCAGAAGAACCTTCCTCAAAAGGGTCTTTTGTGGAAAGCCACCGCAAAATACGGAAAAAAAGCAATCGCAGTGAACGGACCTACATCTCTCCGCATGGACGAAATATGCCGCGGATTCGGAATAGATATTTTCAGGGCGGAAGTCGGTGAAGCGAACGTCGTGAACCTTGCGCGCGAAAAACGTGACTCAGGCTACACCGTAAGGATTCTGGGCGAAGGAAGCAACGGAGGAAACATAACCTATCCTTCAAGCGTCAGGGATCCTCTGGCAACCATAATGGCGCTCGTAAAGCTTCTGGCAATCCGTGACGGAGTAAATGCGGACGGTACAAGGAACAAGGGGCTTTTCCACATATGGTGCGAAAAATCGGACCAGGAATACAAGTACAGGGACAACTTCGACATGTCCGACATAATGGCGACCATTCCTGAATACGTCACCACGGGCGTGAGCGAACCAAGGGCAGTGCTCGACATAAAGACCAAGGACAAGGGCATACTTAAAGAAAATTTCAGGCGCGTGTTCACTGACGAATGGGAAGCCCATCAGATGGAAGTGCGGGAAATCTACGGAATCGCAAGCTACGTGCCTTACCTCACCAACGGAACCAAAGAGCGCATACCGGAACCGGGAGAATCATGGAACAACGGAAACGGAGGCCTGAAAATACTGTTCAAGGACACGAGGGGTACGCCGTGCGGATTCATCTGGATGAGACCGAGCGGAACAGAACCTGTATTCAGAATCATGAGCGATTTCCGGGGCACTGACATAGCGGCAGAACGCAGCCTGCTACGCTGGGAAACCACCATGATCAAAAAAGCCGACGAACTGGGCGAATGAAATATTCCCGGACATAAACAAGGAGAGAGAGAATGGGTAAGAAAGCATTGAAGTCATTGGTTTTATTTTTAATCCTTTCTTATCCGTTGTCTGCAAACGGCGGCATACACTGGTGGAGAAACGGAACGGGCGCAGAACCAGCCGTAATCACCCTGAAAAATGACCCGGAGATAAACCTAAAGAAAGAAAACCTCACGCTGAGATTCGTCGATGATTCGGTAATCGTCACATGCGATTATGTTTTGTCAAGCAAATCAAAAAAAGACAAGGAAATTGATTTTGCATTCAATCTGACCAACGCATGGGAATCTTCCCTCTATTACTACAATATATTTTCCGGGGGAAAGAAAATTCAGTCCGAGCTTTACAGGGAAGTGATCTATGACGAAACGAACACCTACAATTACTGGGAGCTTTCAAAAATAAAGGTAGCCGCAAACAAAGAGACGCAGATTTCCGTATGCTACCGCATCGAAACCACGAACGACGGCGTGTATTACGGAAATGATTTCAGCGACAACAGCTTCGTCTACAACATGTATCCGGCACTGAGCTTCGGGAACGGCATAATCGAAGAGTTCACGCTGACTTTGGATGCAAGCGACATAACGGGATACAACGGGCGCATAACGAAAATCAGCGGGGCGGACATAAAGATTGACGGAAACCAACGCACCGTCACACGCACGTTCAAAAACTTCGACCTGAACAAGCACAAAAAGCTTGAGGTTTCCTAC
>JAFPKH010000134.1:0-12452 GCA_017424825.1 Treponema sp.
CGCATCACCAGGAGTTGGATTGCCAGCGGCAAGTTCTGATTAATCCGGGCTGCAGGCAATGTTCCTGCTGAACCCGTGATTTCCAAAAAATTAGTCTGCTACGAATGGCAGGAGGCAGATTGCACGTGCACGCTTGATTGCGTTCGTAAGTTCTCTCTGGTGCTTTGCACATGTTCCTGTGATGCGGCGTGGGAGAATCTTTCCGCGTTCTGTCATGAAGCGGCGGAGAACGTCGGCTTCCTTGTAGTCGATCTTGCTCTTGTTGGCACAGAAGCGGCAGACCTTCTTCTTGAAGAATGTCTTTCCCTTTCCGTTGCGTCCGTTGCGTGCTTCGTCTTCGCGGCCCTGATCCTGCAGCTGTTCGGCTGTCATTTCTTCGTCTTTTATTTCTACTTCGTCAGACATTGTTTACTCCTAAATTATTGTAAGGTTGTCGGAATCCGGGAAACAAACGGCTTCCTGAAATCCGGGTAGATAATCTCCTAGGGGAAACCTTAGAATGGAATTTCCTCTGGGAATTCACCGTTGTCCCCTCCGAAGGAATCACCTGCATCACCCTGGTCATATCCGGAAGAACCGAATGATGACGGACCCGGTGTGTAGCTGTTTTTCGGCTGGTATCCACTTGAGCTTGCACTGTAGCTTCCTGATGAACCGCCGTTTCCATCGGATTTTCCGCCCAAAAGCTCCACATTGGATGCAATTATGCGGATCTTGCTGAATTTCTGACCGTCTTTTTCCCAACGGTCCTGCTTCAGGGAACCTTGTACGGCAATCTGCTTTCCTTTCAAAAGGTACTGCTTTAGATTTTCAGCCTGCTTGCCAAAAAGCGCGACGTCAAAGTAGTTAACTTCGCCTACCCACTGTTCGCCTTCTTTTTTGTTACGGTTCACTGCAACGGATATGTTCGCCACTGCAGAACCCGACTGAAGGTAAGTAAGCTCCGCATCTCTCGTGAGCCTGCCGATTAGGACAACGCTGTTCAAATCTGTATTGGCCATTTCATGCTCCTTTTGAAGAATTTCAGATTATACTATGCGCTCTTCTCTTCTTTCAGCACGAAAAGATATTTCAAAAGGTTCGTGTTGAACTTGAACTGTGAATCCAGCTCAGCGATTTTTGAAGGATTTGCGCTGATGTGAAGCAAAACGAAGCGGCCTCTGTTCTGTTTCTTGACAGTGTATGTCAGTTCGCGGTCACCAAACGGCTCTTCTTTTTCGATTTCTACGCCGAATTTGGTCAGGTCAGCACGGAGTGTCTCGATTCCGGCCTTGTACTTATCATCCTCTACGGGATAGATAGTCATAAGTTCATACTTTCTCATTTGTATGATCTCCTTATGGACAAAATGGGAGCCACATGCGTAGCTCCAAGGGTGCGGAAAGTATAGCAGAATAGCTTTTCTAAGTCAATCTCCCTGTGTGCTGCCGGTTCCCTTGAAAACAAATTCAAGGACTGCTATATTTAAAACATGACTTTTCAGGAAAAAACGGATGTCTACAATCTGCTTAAGGCGGCTGCCTCTTCGGTTCTAGGATGTGAATCAGAAGATTTTTCATCCGGGATGACGTTTGAGGATGACATCGAAGAAATATCTTCCGTGGATGCGGTTCAGGAAAACAAACCTCTTTTGAACCTGGCACAGAAAATATCTGCATGCAGAAACTGTCCCCTTTCCATGACCAGAACCAATGCAGTGCCGGGCGAAGGTTCAGAATCTCCGCTCGTTATGGTTATAGGCGAAGGTCCGGGTGAAGATGAGGACAAAACAGGAAGGCCTTTCGTCGGTAAAGCGGGACAGCTCCTTGACAAGATGCTTTCTGCAATCAGCCTTGACCGAAAAAGAAACTGCTACATCGCGAACATAGTGAAATGCCGTCCTCCGAACAACCGGACTCCTTTTCCGCAGGAAGCGGAAGCATGCTCAGGATATCTACAGGCACAGATTCACATACTGAAGCCTAAGGCTATACTCGCAATGGGAAGGACTGCGGTACAGAACCTTATGAAAACTGACGAGGGAATCAACGCACTAAGGGGAAAGATACTCGACCTGAACGGAATACCTCTTCTTGCAACCTACCATCCTTCTGCACTGCTCAGAAACGAAGATTTGAAGCGTCCTGCATGGAATGACCTCAAGGCTTTCAGATCCAAGCTGCTTGAGATATGCCCGGACTATGAAAGCGCCGGAAAGGAAACGGGACTCTGACGTATGGCAGGATATATTGACGTGGTTCTTGACGTTCCGCTCAATCAGGCATTCACGTATCATATGCCGCCTGATTCGGATGAAAAAGGACTTTTCGGACGCAGGGTCGAAGTAAGGTTCGGAAACAGAAAGATGACCGGGATTGTCGTTTCTGAGCATGAATCTTTTCCAAAGGACTGCGGAGTTACCGAAGACAAAATCAGACCCGCCGTGCGTTTTCTTGACAAGGAAAGCATTTTTACGCCGGAGCTTTATGAAACCGCAAAGTGGATGAGCCGCTATTATCTGTGCCCTGTCGGTGAAGCTGTTTTTACGATGGTTCCGTCAGGAAAAAGGGAGTCAGATTCATCGGGATTTTCTTTTGTGAATGATGACTCTGCATTTGAGAAAACAGAGCTGAGCGCAGAGCAAAAGGCTGCCGTCGAAGGGATACTGAAAGATTCCGGAAAAAAAATGCACTATCTCTACGGAATGACCGGTAGCGGAAAGACTGAGGTTTTTCTTTCTGCCGCTGAAGAAATACTGAAAGATTCAAAGGGCGTCATTTATCTGGTTCCTGAAATCGCGCTTACTCCTCAGGTCGTTGAGTCTGCCGTCCGCAGGTTCGGTGGTACTGCTGCAGTTCTTCATTCCGGTCTAAGCCCAAGCCAGCGTCTGACCGAGTGGAACAGGATATTGAGAAAGGAAGCCAGGATCGTCATAGGTGCAAGGAGCGCCGTTTTTGCCCCGGTTCCTGATCTTGGCATGATAATAATCGACGAGGAGCATGACGGATCCTACAAAGCCGGGAATTCTCCGAGATACAACGCACGGCAGGTCGCAATGTACAGGACCGGTAAGCTCGGCATTCCCCTTGTCATGGGATCGGCAACACCGTCGATGGAAGCCTGGCAGTCCATGGAACAGGGAACCATTATAAGGCACGTGCTTACAAAAAGGCTTTCAGGCGGAGCCATGCCTAAAATAGAGTGCGTCAACCTAGGAAGTTCCGGCAACAAGGAAAGCTGCCTGTCCGATTCCCTTGTCGAAAAGATGAAGGAAACGCTTTCCCAGAAACGTCAGGTGATTTTGTTCCTGAACCGGAGAGGATTCACTCATTTTTTCCGTTGTTCAAGCTGCGGATTCGAGATGAAGTGCCGCAACTGCTCGGTGTCCATGACATACCATAAGAAGGAAAACAGGCTCAGGTGCCATTACTGCGGATATTCGGTGCAGCCTCCTCAGCAATGCCCTCAGTGCAGTTCCCTTGACGTTGGTTATTCAGGCTTCGGAACTGAATACATAGAGGCGGAAGTAAGGGCAAAATTCCCCGGTGAAAAAATCGTGCGCGTTGATACTGACAGCGTTTCCCGCAAGGGTGAGCTTAAGGAAAAAATAGACGCTTTCCGCGACGGAAAATATTCTATACTTCTCGGAACCCAGATGGTGGCCAAGGGACTCAATTTTCCGAATCTGAAGCTTGTAGGAATCGTTCTTGCAGATACTTCTCTCCATCTTCCTGATTTCCGGGCTGCAGAACGCACTTTTTCGCTCATAACCCAGGTTTCCGGGCGTGCAGGACGTTTTTTCCCGGACGGTGAGGTTGTAGTGCAGAGCTATGCCCCCGATCTTCCTCCGATAGATTTTGCAGTGAAAGGAAAGTACGGTGAATTTTACAAGACCGAGCTTGATCAGAGGAAGATGCTGAATTTCCCTCCGTTCACAAGGCTTTTACGTCTGGTGTTCCGTTCTGGCGTTCCTGAGGCTGCTGAACAGGCTTCGGAAGGTGCTGCAATCATACTTAGGGAAAATCTTGAAGAAGGCGTAGATATAATGGGACCGGTCGAATGCCCGATAGAAATGGTTGCCGGCAACTGGAGGTATCATATACTTCTCAGGGGAAAATCAATATCGGCGATGCAGAAGATGGCGGACATACTCATAAACGGATATACTCCGCCAAAGCATGTGCATGTCGAGGTTGACGTTGATCCTGTCACCATATTGTAGCTTATCTTTTATGGATGCCTTCTGGTTCCGTCGAACTTGACTTCCCATAGGAACAGTCCGTCCGGAGGTGCTGTAGTGCCCGCTCTCTTTCTGTCCCTGCTTTCAAGAACTGACCGGAAATCTTCCGGGGTCTTCCCTTTTTGCTCCATCTGTATGAGCGTTCCGGTTATTGACCTGACCATTTTCCATAGGAATGCGTTTGCTTCTATTTCGAATACCAGGATTTCACCTTCATACCAGAATCCGGCTTTTTCTATATAGCGGAAAGTAGAAAGGCTTTGGTCCCCGGCAGCTGCAAAGGTCGCACAGTCAGTTTCACCGGAAAGGCATGCGCACATACTGTTGAGCGTTTCCAGGGACGGCTTTCTTTTTATAGGCCACACGTACCTCATGTCCCTTGCTTCAGGAAAACCGGTGTGCATGAAATATCTGTATGTCCTTGACGTTGCGCTGAACCTGGAATTGAAGCCGCCGTCTTTTTTTTCGGCTTTCATGATCCTTATGTCAGGGGGAAGCAGTCCGTTCAATGCCCTTACGTAGTTTTCGGATTGTATGCCGTCCACCGGTGAAAAAAAATTCGCAGCCTGTGCATGTGCGTGGACTCCGCTGTCTGTCCTTCCTGAGCCGTATAGGTTTATCTTTTGCCGGAACATCCGTTCGAGCGCATTTTCAAGCTCTCCCTGCACCGTCCTGACCGGCTGACCCGACGCGGATTTATCCTGCCTCTGCCATCCGCAGAAATCCGTGCCGTCATATGACAGGGTCAGGAGTATGTTAGTCATCGCTGAAAATATTGTTTGAGGAAAGCTCTTTGTTTATCTTGTCGTATAGGTTTTTGGCAAGCTCCAGAAGCGGTCCCGGCTTTTCTTTGCTGGATTTTCCCAATCCGAAGATTCTTGCTATTGATTTCTTGAATTCCTCCAGCTTTTTGAGCCTCAGTTCCTTGTCCTTTTTTTGACCGTACTTGTACTCAAGAATTCCCTGCATGTATATAACGCCGTCATATCCGTAGTTTTTGTCCGTGTCAGGGCCGAACATGTTGTTCATAGGCTCTATCGATTCTATGCGTCCGGTTTCATTTATGAGCGTCTGCTGGTAGAAAAACATTGCTTTCCTATAAAAGACCTGGGCGATGTATTCAAAGTTGTGTCCCGGGCAGAGCATGTCAAGGTCCTTGCACATCCAAGCAAGACGGATGGAAATCTGTGCCCTCTTGAACGTCGGGGCATATCCTATGTCAACCTTTTCATAGCAAAGGAGTGCGCTGTAGTACATTGCGGCTCCGTCGTACAAGGTTCTTTTTTCAAGGAGATTGTGGTACGGGAAAAGATTTTCGACCATTGCGGTTCTTTTTTCCTCGTCATCATACAAACGGGCAAGAGTCGCCTGATCCTTTATGTCCGTGAAATCCTTCCAGAAAAGCGCCGTATGGCAGTTCGGGCAGCATCCGATTTCGTAAATCATCGGGAAAACACGCCCGTATCTTTTGGAAGGCTCATAAATGCGGTGAAGCTCGTCAGTGAGAGGTCCCGCTATCATGCGTCCTCCTCCGCGCTGCATTACTTCCTGCTCGAAGCCCTTGTTGCATACCGGGCACATTACCTTTTCTTTTGCCCAGTAAGAAATAGAAGGCTTTTTTTCGGTTCCGCCGCTTGATGAACTACTGACCATATCTTTTACCCTCGCTCTATGACTACGTTTGCAACTGCATATTCTTTTTCATGGCTCAGAGAGACAAAAACCCTTGCGTTCTTGCCGCATATCTTTTCCATGATTTCCAGCGCAGTGCCGGTGACCACCATTTCAGGCCTGCCGTTTTCTTCCGTCCTTATGTACACGTCTTTCAGCTCGAAGCCTACTATACCCGTTCCCAAGGCTTTTGAAAACGCTTCCTTTGCCGCAAACCTGACCGCATAATGCTGTGCAAGGAAACCTACCCTCGTCACATTTTCTGCAGCCATTTCCCCGGCATTGAAAAACCTTTTTAATATATCGGGATTTTTCACCCATTTCTCAAATCTTGATATACCCGTTATGTCAACGCCAATACCGACTATCATATCACAGAAGCTCCTGTTCTAGAACCTCTTCAAGTTCATTTTCCTCATTTTCTGATTCAGTTCCTGAAGAAACCTGATCTTCCTCTTTTTCAGGCGCGGTGTTTTCATCATGCCCTGCGTTTTCGTCTTCCGGTATGTCATCTGTGACCGGCTGGAAAATCTCCTTTACCCAGATTCGTATTGAAGACGGCTGGTCAAGTATGGTCGTTCCGAGCGGTGCAGACACTGAAAGCGGAATCTCATACGTTCCTTCCCCGGTTATGGATATGCAGTCCGCAATGACAAGGATTTTTGACGTGTCGATTTTTTCAAGGCTGATTTCCGATCCCTTGAGACTTACTGAAACCGTGACCATGTTGTTCGTTATCTCAAGCCTGTCGTCAAGATTGGCGAAATTTACCGGTATTCCGCTGTAGCTCTGCTGTCCCTGGATTGGTGCGAGCTTTACGGTCAGGGTGAATTTCGTGTCCTGAGGTATGTCTATTTTAAGCCGGCTGTCGAGTATGGAAAACTTCGGAGTCACTTCTATCGTCGTCGGAGTGAATTTGTTCGTGATTTTGCTTATGTCTATGGCTTCCGTGGTCAGTGTATCGGCCTTCGTCTTTTCAACTATGCTCCTTCCGCCTGAAATCTTTATCTTGTCAGGTGAAAGCGTCTTTTCTGAAATCTCGAATCCTTGTGCGCCAAGTTCCCCGCTGAAAGTCGGCACTATTTTTATCCATTCTTCGGTCTTGTGCTCAACCTTAAGCTTCACGGTCTTGGGGGAATATTCGAATTTATTGAATTCCGCCGATGTTCCTGCATTGTCAAGCTCCACTACAATCGGAAAGTCATATACGCCCTCATCGCTTACGGCAACATACTGGTCGTCTTCAATTCTTGATCTCAGATCGATGAAGGCATGTACGCTTGATTCCTCCAGTTTTTCAGTTGATTTTGCAGTTATCTTTACGGTGAAATCCCTGAGAGGCTGACCGTCTTTTTCCGTTGCGACCATCTTTCCGTCGTCCTTTATCTCCACGACCGTATTGAAGGTAGATTTTATGGAGCCGTAGTTGTAGTAGACGAAGCTTATGAGTATGGTCACGCCAAGGCAGGCCGCCATTATGAGTATGTCGTTGGTGCTTATCCTGATTTTGTCAAGGAGCCTCTTTTCTTTCATCTTTTGATCTCCTGAACTCCGTCCTGAACCGGGTTTACTGCCTTTCCGCCCAAAAGCTGATTCAGGGTCTGCTCAAGCTCCGTCCTGGTAAGGTTGTAGTAGAGCCTTCCGTCGTATGCAAGGCTTATGTATCCTGTTTCTTCGCTTACCACAAGTGCAACGGCATCGCTTTTTTCGCTTGCACCAAGAGCCGCACAGTGCCTCGTTCCGAACGTGGATTTTTTTATGTCGTAGTGTTCGCTCAAAGGAAGGTGGCTTCCCGCACGTATGATTTTGTTGTCCTGTATGATGCATGCACCGTCATGAAGCGGAGTGTCATACTTGAAGATTGTTACGAGCAGGTTTTTGGAGATGTCCGCGTTGAGTTCCTCTCCGTTCAAGTCTGAGTCATCGTTCACTATTTTTACCATCGGATCGCTTCTAAGGAACACCAGGAGCATTCCGCGGCTTTTCGGCTGTGATTCAGTGATCCTTGAAAGCTCTTCGGCTGCATCCAGTACGCTTGAAATTTTTTCCTCGGTGTATTTCGCGCTTTTTTTTCCACGGAAAGACAGGAAATTTATGTTTCCCATCTTAACGATTATTTTCCTTATTTCCGGCTGGAAAACGATTACGAAAGCCGTGATGACCGTAGGACCAAGCTTTCTGATGAGCCATGAGAGTATAGGCAGGTTGAGTCCTGAGATGACAAGTCCCGAAAGACCTATTATGATTGCCGCCTTAAGCATCAGGAGAGAATTCGTTCTCCTCAGCAGACGGAAGATTTCATAAATGAGAAGGAACAGGAGTACAAAATCAAGTCCCCTGAGAAAAAATTTTCCTACAGATGTCAGGCTACCGCTTATTCCGTTCAATTGGACAGCTCCTTTCTATAATCAGCGCGTTTCTATAGGAATATCATCGGCACCTAGACCGATTCCTTTCAGGACATTCATTGAATCTACGCAGGGAGCCACGTCATGCACCCTTACAAGAGTCGCACCCCGGATTACGGACAAGAGGTTTGCCGCAAGCGTTCCGAAAAGCCTTTCTGCAGTATCACGCCCGGTAAGCTCGCCTATGCATGTTTTCCTTGAAAGCGCCATAAGCACAGGATATTTACCGCCGCAAAGCCTTCCGCAGTTCCTTATGAGAGAAATGTTTCCTTCAAGGCTTTTTCCGAATCCTATGCCCGGATCTATTATTATCTTGCCGCTGTCAATACCCTTGGAAACGGCGAAATCAGCCCTGGATGAAAGGTATGCGTCAACTTCACGGAAAATGTCTCCGTAGGCAGTGTCTTTCTGCATGTTAATTGGAATCCCCCTTTTGTGCATGAGGATTACCGGAGCGCCGGATTTTGCCGCAAGGTCAGCCATGAGAGGATCGTCTTCGAAAGATGATATGTCGTTCACTATGTCGGCACCGGCATCCAGGGCAGCTTTCATCACCCGTGATTTTCTTGTGTCAACCGAAACCGGAACCGAATATTTTTTTCTGAAAGATTCTATCACGGGGATTATCCTCCTGATTTCCTCTTCTTCCGTTATGTATTCTGATCCCGGCCTTGTGGATTCACCGCCTATGTCGATTATGTCGGCTCCTTCGTCACTAAGCCTTGCCGCCTGATCATATCCGCCCCTGCTTTTGTCATAGAAGCTGTCCGGAGTGCAGTTTACTATTCCCATTATGAATGCAGGACGCTCCGTAGTGATTTCCCTGTCAGAAAGCCTGAGCGAAAGTTTTTTTCCCATATGTCTCTCCGTTATCGATTATCTGAAAGCTGTGAAAGAGCCTTTTCTGTTATCTGGCCTGAAGAAAGACCTGTGCTTTCGAGTATCTGCTGTCTTGATCCGTTTGCAACGAAGCTGTCAGGAAAAGCCGTCACCAAAGTCTTTAAGCCATGTGTTTCCGGGGAGCTTTTTATGACGGAATCCAGATATTCGCTTATGCCGCCTTTTTTTACGCCGTCTTCAAGGAACATTACGAGGTCATAGTTTTTTGCTTTAGAAATGAAATGACCTTCATCGAACGGTTTGAGGAAACGAAGTACATACATGTCGGCCTCATATCCTTTTATTATGAGTGACCTTGCCGCAGTAAGGCATTCGCTGAAAAGGCTTCCGGTGAGTACGAGAAGGATTTTTTTTCTTTTGGCATCCCCGTTTTCAGGTGTCTCTTCAAATCCTATGCTCATTGCAGGCGCAAATTCACGGCATGAAATGAAAATTCCGCGCCCTGGTTCGACCGGTGAAGAAAAAGCCTGTATTTCGGACGGACATGAAAGCTTCGGCCACCTTATGCTTACAGGACCCTTGCATTTTTCAACCGCCCATTCAAGGCACAGCTTTAGATCGGATTCAGAGCAGACCGTCATCATCGTCATGTTGGGGATAGGCTTTAGAAGAGCTATGTCAAATATGCCCTGATGCGTCTCACCGTCGGAAGGAACTGCACCAGCCCTGTCAAAAACGAATATGACGTGCCTTTTCTGCAGTGCGATGTCTTCTATTATTTGGTCTATTGAACGCTGTATGAACGTGGAGTATATGGCCACTACAGGTAGAAGTCCGCCTGCTGCAAGGCCTCCTGCAAACGTGACCGCATGTTCTTCTGCAATCCCAACGTCGAAAAATCTTTTTGAATAATGCCTTGAAAAAGAATCAAGGCCGGTTCCCTTTGACATGGCCGCAGTTATAGCCACGACACGCGGATTTTTTTCTCCGAGAGAGAGCATCTCCCTGCTGAATACTTCAGTGAAGCTTAATGTGTCGAATTTTTCAACGTATCCGTCGCTTGTGTTGAAAGGACCTACTCCGTGGAATGCAGACGGATCATCTTCCGCCGGGCTGTATCCCTTGCCTTTTTTCGTCACGACATGGACTACGACCGGACGCGGGATTTTTTTGACCCTTTTCAGAGTTTCCTCAAGCTGCTGCATGTTGTGTCCGTTCAGGGGACCCACGTATTCAAAGCCAAGGTCAACGAAGAGATTGTTCGTCAGAAGGAGTCCTTTGAGTCCCCTTTTGAACCTGTATATGAAATATCCGAGCTTTCTGTTGAAATAAGGTATGTTGTCAACCGCCCTGTCAATCTTGTAGCGGAGCTTCTGGTATCCTGTGGACATAGTGAGCTTTGAAAGACAGCGTGACAAAGCGCCCGTGTTCCTGCTGATGGACATCTGGTTGTCGTTGACTATAACTATGAGGTTTTTCGCAAGGTTTCCTGCGTGGCTCAAAGCTTCGAAGGCCATTCCTCCTGTCATCGCTCCGTCACCTATGACCGCTATCACTTTGTCGTTCCTTCCCTGGATGTTCCATGCCGTGAGAAGTCCCAGTGCGGATGAAATTGAAGAAGATGCATGCCCGGCATCAAAATAGTCGTGGGGGCTTTCGTTTATGCGCGTGAACCCGGAGATTCCGTCTTTTGTCCTCAATGTATGGAACTGACCGTATCTTCCCGTGAGAAGCTTGTGCGGATATGACTGATGGCTTACGTCCCAGACAATGGCATCGGAGGGGCTGTTGAACACCCTGTGAAGGATGATTGAAAGCTCCACAACGCCAAGGTTGCTGGCAAGGTGACCGCCGTTTTTTCCGACGACATCTATTATCTCGGAGCGGATTTCATTTGCCAGTACAGGCAGCTGTTTTTGGGGTATTTTCTTTAAATCTTCAGGAGAATGAATTTTTTGAAGCAGCAAAACAATGCTCCCCTCGCGTCATAGGACAAAAAGTAAAAAAAAGACCGCAGTTAAGTCCGAAAACAACCACGGTCCTTCAATTGGCGAAAACAAGCGGCAGAAAAATCTGTTACTTGCTCTTATGCCGATTCCGTCTAAGCTTCTTCTTACGCTTATGTGTCGCTATCTTTGCGCGCTTTCTTTTCTTTCCACAAGGCACGATAGAACTCCTTAAAAAATATAAGTATTTATATTATCACTTTTTTTGGTTTTTCTGTCAAGGGCAACAATAGATAAAAAATGGTATAAATGCACCTACAGGTATTCTTCAAGAATCGGGTTCAAAAAAAGGATTCCTTTTCCGTTGAGTGCGTACCGTCCGGTAGATTCAAAATCCGCGCACATGCCTCTTTCGGAGAATTTTTTCCATGCGCCGTCATCAGCGCCAAGCCTTGCACGCAAATCTCCCTTCCACTTTAAGTGCTGAAATCTTTCCCTGTATTCTTCCGGTTCCAGACCTCTCATAGTCCTTAGCCCGGTCATGAGGTATTCGAATTCTTCGGTGGCCGAATCAAGAAGCTCGGTTTCGCGCGGTATTTTTTCTTCGCTTATGTCGTTCCCGTTCCAGAATTCAATGTATTTTTTTATGTCTTTTGTGTTTGTCCAGCGGAATCCTTTTTTTCCGGGCGAAAAATCATACAGCGTCCCCGTGGCTCCTGCTCCGATTCCCACATAATCTTTCTGCTTCCAATATGATGAATTGTGTATGCTTTCGTTTCCAGGAATTGCAAAATTGGAGACTTCGTACTGCCGGAAACCGTTTTTTTCAAGTATGGAGCGTCCTTCAAGCCACTGTCTGTCAGCCTCGTCAAAATCAAAGTCCATGCCGTTTTCTATGCGCCTGAAAAGAGCAGTCCCTTCTTCTACCGTAAGCGTGTAAAGCGAAATGTGATCAGGATCGTATGAAATCATTTTTTCAAGCGAGTCTGTGAATTCATTCATGTTCTGACAAGGAAGACCCGCCATGCAGTCAAGGCTGAGCTTTCCATTCCAGTTTTTCTTTACGGTTGACATGGCTTTTTCGGCTGTTTTTGCCGTGCATCCCCTGTTGACCGCATCAAGGGCTTTTTGAGTGAATGACTGCAGTCCTATTGAAAGCCGTCCGGCACCACCTGAACAAGCGGCGCAAAGCTTTTCTTCCGTTATTGACTGAGGATTCATTTCGATGGTAGTTTCAAGCGGATTCATTTCGCATGATGCGGCAGATTTTTTCAGCCCGTCAAGCAGAGCCTTAATCTGTCCTGCGCTCATTATGCTTGGAGTGCCGCCGCCGATGTGGAGTACCATCTACATCGGCGGCGGCACTAC
>JAFPKH010000135.1:0-3517 GCA_017424825.1 Treponema sp.
CTTGATAAGGATTTTCTCCCTCTCGACGGAGAGGCTTCTGACAGCAAGACTTCTGTCATGTATCGCCACATTGCTTCCTTGACCCACGATATTGGTTTTGAAACCGTTACTGAAGGCGTTGAGACTGCCCGTCAGGTTCAGATTTTGAGGGAAAATAAGTGCCATATTGCCCAGGGCTTCTATTTCGATAAGCCTCTTCCAGTAGAGCAGTTTGAAATAAGGCTTAAGCAGGGATATAAAATTTAGTTTTCTGAAACAAGTAAAATACAAGGATAAATGTTGTGTTCGGAATATTAAAACTCGACATTTGCCCTAATTACCACATCTAGCGTCCCGGGCTGGAAGATGTGCATTATTGTTTTTGATTGGTAAGTGATTGCGAAATAAATTTTGCAAAACAAATTTGACAAAACAAATTTGACAAAACAAATTTGACAAAACAAAAAACATGGGTGTATACTATAGCTGTTGACGGAAACGTTTCCAGTAACGTTTCCAATTTATCTCAAAAAGTGGAGAGAAAAATGAAAAAAATCATCAAATTGTTTTTAACCGTCTGCATTGTGAGCGTTTGCAGTAGTTTTTGTTTTGCGGATACCAAAACTGATGCTTTGAACGAGCTTTCAAGATTTAAGATAAACGTGAACTATACCAACGGTTTTCCTCTATATAATATGAATGATTTTTCAAAATCCAGCGTCGGGGCTAACCTTGGATGCGAGTTCGCCCTTTTCCAGACCCTTTTGAAAAATACCGACTTCGGATTCTATGGTCGCGCGTCATTTCAAAATTTCATTCCGTACAGTCTTCAGCTTGATAAACTTTGCAGCTACAGTTTTTCGGCAGGCATATATGGTGAATATTTTTTGCCCCAGGATATTTCTATCGCGTATTCTTTGGGAGCCGGTTTTTTAATCAGCGAGATTAAATTTCTCAGCAGCGAAAAAGGAACCATAGACGATGTTTATTACGACTTTATGCTTGAGTCGGATTTGAGCGTCCGTAAAGTCATGCTGGATTTTGACAAGGTGAATGTTCTTCTTTGCACTGGATGTCATTTTGCGTTCTATCACGAAAAGACGGAATCATTCTTAACCCTCGGACCGACGGTTGGGCTTAAAATTGATTTTAAGCTGGGTAATTCAAGGGGAACTGGAAAATGAAAAAAATCGCAAAACTTTTTTTAGCATCAGTAATCCTTTTTTCTTCTTTTGCGCTCTTTTCATGCAGGGACATGATTCATGACATCAGGGAGATTTCCGGCTCTGAGACAAAGCGCAGAAGTCTGGAAATGGTTTCTGTTTCTAATTCGTTTGAAATCAACGCTTATGAAACTTCATTCGTTTTGTGGCATGATGTCCGGGAGTGGGCGAATGATAACGGTTATAAATTTATTCTGCCCGGAAAAGCCGGGGATAAAGAGGTGAGTGAGCCGGGGTTGTACGGATATCTTCCTGTAACAAGCGCACATCCTGCTGATATTATTGTCTGGCTGAATGCACTGTCCGAAAAAAATGGTCTTGAACCTGTTTATTATGAGGACTCTGGATATACGAAAGTTCTCCGAAGCGCATGGCTCATTTCAAATTATCAGGAAATTGATGAGTATGACGGAAAACTTACTGATATAAACGGAAATCCGATTACATCATACGATTACAGCATAAAATCAAATTTTTCTACAAAAGATGATGCAAAGGGTTACAGGCTCCCGAGTCAAGGCGACTGGTTGAATGCTGCTAAAAGCGGCGGCAAGGATAAAAAGGCGTACGGTGTTTCCGATGATTATAGGGACGTTGCGGCATTGAAGTATATTCATGCTTTTGCTCAATTTACGCCAAACTCCCTTGGAATCTACGATACGATTGGAAATGTGGCGGAACTTATGCTTGATGGAACAACTTATTCTGCATACTGCTTTCATTATAATATGGGAAGCAGTTCGGGAACTTTGTTCAGGCCAAATAATGTAGCCCATATTTATGGAAACTGGCCGGAACTTTTTGGTTTCCGTATTGCCCGGAAAATTTGAGTAGCGGCAAAGTTGCTCGAAAATGTTCAGTGCGGTGGTTGAGTTTGTCGTGCTAAGTTGCGGAACGTGACAACCACCACATCTGGTCTATTACACTTGCACTGTTTCCTTTTCCGGTATGCACGTTTTTTTGAAGCCGTTGTCCGCTTTTATGCACTGGACTTTTTCTTCAAGTTTTTTTGTGAAATCATCTTCCGCTGAGTTTTCTTTCAGGTATTTGAAGAAGTTTCTTTTATCTTTTGTTGGAAATTTTTCACTTTCATTTATATTGTAAAAAATTTTATATGAACCGTCATTCAGATGTATTTCATGGCCGTCTTCCGTAACATACGTGCTTTCAAAAGTGTAAACCGACAGTCCTTTGTCGAACGGGTCGTGCATACAGATGAAGATAATGTATGTGTCTCTCAAATTTCTGTAAGATAGCCCTGAGAGAATATCGTCATAGTCGATGATGCTCTGATACTTTCGCGCAAGTTCTGGAAGATTCTTTTCATCATTAATCATCTGGATTTCTACATTTAAGATCTGGCCCGTGTGTTTTTTGATGGCATTAAATAAAACGCCTGTTGAATCGAGGTATTTCATAAACGAGTTTTTCCGCTTTGGAATCTCAAGATGATCAATCTCGATGTGAAGAAAAAGTTCAATCAGCTGCTTGCACAAATCTGTTTCGCTTTCCATAATCTTGCAGAAGAGATAGTTGTTTGTAAGTGTCACATTCTCCCAATTTTCCGGGACAGGACCGTGATAATTTGGTTCTATCATTTTTCCTCCATGCTTTTATGATAGTTGGGGTTGTCTAATAGGTCGAAAGTCGGGTTTTATAAAACTCTCGAACCTAATATATATATATGCAGAGAAAATCACCGATGTAAAAAAATCTGCAAAAAATCTTTAAAAATGGAAAAACAAAATTCTTGACAGCTATACAGGCCTATCTTACAATAATAAATATGACCGGAGCTTTTCATCTTTGAAAGACCCCGGTTTTTGTTTTTTAAATTTGCATTAAAAATGCAGGGGATAAAAATGAAAAGAATAAAAACAAAGGCTCTGTTGGCTGCTGTATTTTCGCTTGGTCTGATGTTCAGCGCATGTAGGACGCTTGACGAGCTTATGGCGATTTTTGAAGATGATCCGGAAGAAACATCCGCAGTAACTGCAAGTACAAGCTCATCAACAAATAAATCTACGTCTTCAAGTTCAAGCACGGCATCCACGGTAAAAGGAACGGTGAACGTAAATTCCACGCCGGATTCAAGTGGATATGTGGCAAGGGAAAACCGCAACTTCGCCCAGGAATTGGGTGGCTACATGGAAACGGAATATCTATGGGTTGAGTCCGAAATCGACAGATCCAAAAAAGACACCAAAAATCAGATAAAAGCACTCTCATACAGTTCGTATGCTGAGGCGTATAAAAATCTTCCGCCAATACCGGAACTCAGTAAGATTGACACACGGGAAGAAATGTCCGCGCAC
>JAFPKH010000136.1:0-4168 GCA_017424825.1 Treponema sp.
AGGTCAAAAGGCTTTCTTATGAAGAAGCAGATGAGCAGAAAGATTCGCCCGGACTAAAACCGCTTTTCGACATCGCAAGAAAAAATGCGGAAAGGCGCAGAAAAAACGGCTCCACGCAGATTTCCATGCCGGAAGTCCATATCAACGTGGATCCAGAAACGAAAAATGTTTCCATAACCCCGGTGACGCATCCCGAAAGTGCAGAAATGATACGCGAAATGATGGTTCTAGCCGGTGAAGGAGCTGCCAAATTCGCATTCCAGAACGGAATACCTTTCCCATACGTGAGCCAGGATCAGCCGACCATACCATCCGACATACCGGAAGGACTTGCCGGTCAATACAAGCTCCGCAGATGCATGCACAAAAGAAACGTCGGAGTAAGCCCTTCAATGCACTGGGGTCTTGGAATCGGAATGTACACCCAGGTTACAAGTCCGCTCCGACGCTACGGGGATCTCATAGCGCATATGCAGCTCAGGGCATTCCTTGACGGAAGGGAAATGCTCGACAAGGACACACTGCTTCTGAGGGTTTCGGCAGGAGAAGAAAGCGCACAGGCGGCACACAAGGCGGAAAGAAAAAGCAACGCGCACTGGACGCTCGTCTACCTGCTTCAAAATCCTGGATGGACAGGAGAAGCAGTATGCATAGACAACAGCCAGAAAGTGCCTCAGTTCTGCATACCGTCACTTGCAATGGAAACGGCAATCCCCGTGAACGAAAAGATGTCCCTCAACCAGACGATAAGCGTAAAAGTCTCGGACATAAAGCTTCCTGAGCTGACCGTGAATTTCACGAAGGCATGAGCGGAGGAAAAAAATGAAAAAAAGAAACGTACAAGTGCTGGCGGCAGGAATAGTCAATGCGGTGCTCACCGTGCTCTATCTTATTGCAATCATACTCACGGCAAAAAGAGTTTCGTTCACCATAGGGAGCGGAGAAAATGAACTTCTCATAAATTTCGTTCCTCTTACGCCGGCAAGGTCGATAAACTGGATAGTGCTTTTCCTGCTTTCTGCATTCGTAACGGCAAGCATTTTTTCATCAGGATTCAAAAAAAGATGGGTGAAAATAATATGCGCAGTGGTCGCGGCGGTTCTGGCAGTCCTTGAGTTCGTCGCATTCCTCGGTCCGATAGTATATTCAGCTTCGAACGGATTCAGCACGGTCTGGTCTCCCGTTTCCACCGTGGAAATGATCATCGCATTGCTACGCTTTTTCGTTGCGGCAACGTGCATTGTAACGGCGGTAAAAAATCTGTAAATGAAAGCTCTAAAAAAAGATGCCCAAAAAGAACGTGCTTTCCGGGCATCTCTTGTTTTTAATCCGGCCTAAGGAAACACTGAATAATCCGAAAGCGGATTATTTAGTGTTAACCATAAAATCTGCAATTTCGTAGTAATTCCTTACAGTATAAAGAATTACGAGAAATTGCCGGGAACCGCTGATTAATGCTTCCCGTATTAATCAGCGGTTCCCTAATTATTTACTGATCAAAAGATCGGCATATGCTTTGAGCGCACCGGACATTTCGCCTGAAAGAACTGCAGTGGCAAGCTTTTTACCAAGCTGCACGCCTTCCTGATCGAAGCTGTTGATATTCCAAAGGAATCCCTGGAACATGACCTTGTTCTCATAGTGTGCAAGGAGAGCACCGACGGATGCAGGATTGACTTCCTTTCCGTAAATCAGGCTTGAAGGTCTTTCTCCGGCAAAGAATTTGTTCGGGTTTTCGTCATCCTTTCCGAGCGCAAATGCAACGATCTGTGCCACGACGTTTGCGCAGAGCTTTTTCTGGCTTGTGGATCCCTTGATTGTGATGTCGCTTCCCTTCTGGTTTTTCTGGAATGCAATGAACTGGAGCGGAATGATGTCGGTTCCCTGATGCAGAAGCTGATAGAACGAGTGCTGTCCGTTTGGTCCCGGTTCTCCGAAAATGACGGGGCCGGTAACGTAGTTGATTTTCTTTCCGAAGCGGTTGACGCTCTTTCCGTTTGATTCCATGTCAAGCTGCTGGAGATGTGCAGGGAACCTTGAGAGAGCCTGTGAATAAGGAAGTATTGCGGTTGAAGGAAGATTCAGGATGTTGCGCTCGAACACACCGATCAATGCATCCATGAGTGCAGGGTTCTTGGTAATGTCCTTTTCCGTTGCAAGCTTGTCTTCTTCTGCAGCGCCTTTCAGGAAATCTGCGAAAACATCCGGACCGAATGCAAGGCTCAGTATCGCTCCTCCTACTGCTGAAGTTGAAGAATAGCGTCCGCCGATGAAATCATCCATGAAAAAAGCGGCCATGTAATCCGGGTTTCCGACGAGCGGTGAAGTTTCGCTTGTAACGGCAATCATGTGCTTTGCTGATTCAAGTCCCTTTCTTTTGAGGTAGTTCTTTACGAATGATTCGTTGGTGAGAGTTTCGAGCGTCGTTCCGCTTTTTGAAACAAGTATGAAAATCGTCTTGGAAACGTCTATTGCATCAAGCACTGCGGCGGCGTCGTCAGGATCGACGTTTGAAATGAAATGCGCTTCCATCTTGAACTTGTTGTTCGCCTTGGCCCAGTTTTCAAGAGCAAGGTACATTGCGCGCGGGCCCAAGTCAGAGCCACCGATTCCAATCTGGCATACAGTCGTATATTTTTCGCCCTTTTCGTTCACGAGCTTTCCTGAGTGTACGGAAGATGCAAAATCGGCGATTTTTTTCTGCTGCTCCACATAAAAGCTGCGCTTGTTCACGCCGTCCACGATGACATCCTTTCCGAGCTGTCCGCGGGTAAGCTGATGGAGAACCATGCGTTTTTCACCGGTGTTGATTATCTCTCCGTTGTAAAGCGCCTCGTATTTTTCAAGCAGCTGGGCTTCCTTTACGATTTTCTTGAATGCTGAAATCAACTGACGGTTAATCTTTTTTGCAGCGTAATTGTAAACAAGACCTCCGCCCATAGGGATAGAGAATTCTGCGACACGCTTCACACCTGCCGCGCCGGAAAGAACCTTTGCCAGGGATACGGAATCCTTGAACTCCTTGAGTTCCTTAAAACTGGCCAGTTTATTCAAATTGTTCCAAGAAATTGTAGCCATGAAATGCCTCTGATATAATTTATTGCTATTAATTTAGCAAAAAATAAATAAATATGCTATAATTTTTATTAAGGAAAGTGAAAAATCATCAGCATTTTTACATCAAATTCACCAGGAGTTTATTTAAGGAGCGAAAAAATGATTTGGACAATCATCAGTACTATTCTGATCGGAGCTTTGGTCGGATGGCTTGCAGGTCTCATAATGAAAAGCAAGCACGGGTTCTGGATGAACGCACTTCTCGGAATAATCGGAGGTGCGGTGGGTTCCGGCATTGCGAGCATATTCAAGCTCAACGGAAACTGGATTATCAGCATATTGATCGGAATCGGAGGAACCGTAATAGTAATCGCCGTAGTCCGTCTGATTATGGGAAAGAAGTGGTAGGCTTGGAATCTGCCTGAAAACAAAGCAAAAAAGACCGGTCAACCCTTAAAAAGATTGGCCGGTCGTTTTTTTTAGCGGTTCTTAGTCTGCTGCGTGTCCTGCTGAACCGAAGACGTTCACGTTCTTGTCCATGTACATCTTCTTGAGTTCCTCACGTGCCGGTCCAAGATAAAGGCGTGGATCGAACACATCAGGCTGCTCTGTGAAAATGCGGCGGATTGCTGCTGTCATTGCAAGGCGGCCGTCTGAGTCAACGTTGATTTTGCAGACCGCTGACTTTGCTGCCTTTCTGAGCTGCTCTTCCGGAATACCTACTGAGTTAGGAATCTTTCCACCGTACTTCTCAATTTCCTTTACGTACTGCTGTGGAACTGATGATGAACCGTGGAGAACGATCGGGAATCCAGGGAGCTGCTTTTCGATTGCGGCGAGAACATCGAATGCAAGCGGCGGCGGGACAAGGGTTCCGTCCTCACGGCGTGTGCACTGCTCCGGTGTGAACTTGCATCTTCCGTGTGAAGTTCCGATGGAGATTGCAAGAGAGTCGCATCCGGTCTTTGATGTGAAGTCAATAACTTCCTCCGGCTTTGTGTACTTTGATTCCTCTGCCGCAACGTCATCTTCAACGCCGCCAAGAACACCAAGCTCCGCCTCGACGGTTACATCGTGTGCGTGGGCATATTCGACGACCTGCTTTGTGAGC
>JAFPKH010000137.1:0-2775 GCA_017424825.1 Treponema sp.
TGTTGTATATAAGTTTTGAGAAAAAATGATTTCTGCTGAATCAAAAACTGATGAGACAAAAGCTCCGGACTGGAATTAATATATGAAAAAATTTTTATACTATAAAAAAATTGAATTAATTATTCGGATATTTGCCGTAATTGCCATAGTGCTTTTGATTTCAATAAACGTTTTAGAACTTCTTGGTTTTTTTAATCCTAATGAAAACAAAATAGATTTTGCGACCATTAGATTAGTTATTGCAAATTTTTTAGTCGCAGGAATATTTGTTTTTGTCCTAATCTACCCGCATAAGTTCGGAATCATCGCAATAGCATGTTTTTACTATGCAATAGCCGGTATTATGGATAAAACAATAAATCCAATGGGCATTTTGATGTTCGGACTGGCTATTCTCATTTTGAATGTGCGCGGCTTTTTCATAAAGCATGCAAAAATAAAAATCATCCTGCTTTCACTTGCACTTTTTGCCATGCAGTGTATACGCCTACGTTTTGGAATTGAATTTTTTATCAACGGTCTTATAGATGACATTGGCTATTCACTTGTATTTTTATCTGGGATTTTCTTTACTCATGTATTTGCCGTCAGAAACGTCAAGCCGACAGAAAAAATCCTGAACGTTGCGGAATACGAGGGGCTGAAAGAGGCCGACGCGGACATGCTTAGGCGGGTATTGAACAACCAGCAGTACAAAATGATTGCAATAGATTTTAACCAAAAGGAAGGTTCCATCAGAAACAGACTGAACAAAATCTATGACATACTGGGAGTCGCCGACCGCATCGGATTTCTTACGACATACACAGGGTTTCAAATCGTGTACGAACCTGTCATAACAAGCCAGGAATGAAACATTTCTCCCGAAACCGAAGACTCTCTCCAATCACAAAGTATATAGTCCAAACTAACACAAGTAGGCCATTTCGACTACGCTCAATGACCACATTTCGACTTTGTCAATGACTGCATTTCGACTTTGTCAATGACTGCATTTCGACTTTGCCAATGACCACAGTTCGGCTGCGCTCAACAATCGTTTTTTTCATGCAAATTTATAAACAAATCGTCATGTAAGGCGGGATGCACAGAACGTCATCTTTTATTGTCAGATTTTTGGGATGGATGATATAACATTCTCCTATCCGCGGCTTGAATTTTTCCTTGAATCTGAGCAAGGATGTCGTCGTATAATTTTTGCTTGATTTCACTTCGATCGGGAAAAGTCTGTATTTTAGTTTGCTGTTATTGGAAATCAAGAAATCAGTTTCAATGTCGTTGCGGTGTTTTTCTTCTGAATAATGTGTGTAAAAATATAATTTGTGTCCATTCGCCGTAAGCATCTGGGCAATTGCATTTTCAAAAAGCATTCCTTTATTGAGGGACAGTTTGTCATTTAAAATCTGATTATATACATCCGCTTCCAAAAGTTCGTTTTCGTCAAAGGCATGGCTTACCAATAATCCTGTATCACCAAGGTAGCATTTTATGTAGGAACGGACTTCATTTATTGAAAGCCCCACATTCGGGTCGCTGCACATAAAACATTCGTTTGAAATCATCGAATCGGAAAGCCAGAAAAAAGTGTCCTCGTATTGGTCCGCGAACGAACCTTCCTGGATGTCCTTGAACACAACGCGTTTTTCATGCTGAGAAAGCAAACCCGGTATCTGGTCAAAAACAGCAATGACCTTGCTTCGATATTGCGATTTTATTTTCATAATATCATTTCGATAAAGCTTAAGGATGTCACGCTTTTCAGCATCCACGGCAGAAAAATTTTTCCCCGATTCAACAAAAATGACTACGGGTTTTGGCATCCCCCCCACGAGCAGATATTGCTTGAACAAAAGCATTGCCTTGTTGTGCATTCCACGTTCGAGCGGCTCACGTTTGTTAAAACATTTCTTTATGTAATCAATCAAAAGATTTTCCCCGAATGCCCATGCAAACTCTTCAAAGTCCAAGGGGTACATCAAGATGCTTCTTTCTTCGGACGGAATTACAATGTTCTGAACATTCTCTTTTACGGAAATCAAGGAACCGGTTTCTATATAATCATAACGGCCATCGGCGACAAGATATTTCAAGGCCGCACGTGCCTGAGGAAACATTTGAATTTCATCAAAGACAATCAACGAATTTCTTTTTACGAGTTCCTTTTTATAATAGGCTGAAAGCAGCATAAAAAAAGTATCAAGGTCATTCAGATGTTCCGTAAAATATTTTTCCACTGTCGCATCTTTTTTTGCAAAATCGATGATGATGTAGCTTTGATATTCGTTTTTTGCAAATTCCTCGCAGACAGTAGATTTTCCTATCCGTCTTGCACCTTCAATGAGCAAAGCCTTTGAACCCTTGCATTCTTTTTTCCACGCAAGCAGCCTGCCGTATATTTTTCGTTTTAATATCATACTCACCTTTGATTATGCGCACAGTTCTATACATGCCATTCTTTGATTATGCGCACAGTATACCCCGATTTTTGATTATGCGCAAGGTTAGAACATGCAAAATCTTTGATTATGCGCAGGGTTAGACGATAAATCTTGTGCCAAGCAAAAAAAATCACAAAATTCCATTGATTTTTAGGGTGAAAATCACATTTTTCCATATAAATTTGGATGAAAAATCACATTTTTCCAGAAAAAAAACCGGTCGGCAATTTTTTTTTACCGACCAGTCTTTCGTTTCAAAAAAAAATTACAAAATCAATTTATGAAAAAAGCTTACGATATCCACGTCACCGAACGGGTATCCACTTTCTGGGCTGAA
>JAFPKH010000138.1:0-9120 GCA_017424825.1 Treponema sp.
CCTTCATCAGATTCGAATTCTTCTTTTGCCCTGTGGATCCAGATGCTTCCCAATCCGAGCGAATATGAGGCAAGCATGAGGTTTCCCATGACAAGGCTTCCGTCGTAGACTTTATTGTTCCAGTCTTTTTTTGCAAGAACGATCAAAATGACGGGCGCACCATAAAACGGATCAAAATCATCCTGCCAGCCGCCTATCTTGCAGTTCATCTTTGAAATCTTGTCGCGCAGATTTTTTTCGGTCACGGCAATCACGGCAGTTTCCTGAGCGCCTCGTGCATTCGCTGCATACAATCCTGCGTCGATTATTTCTTTCAACAGCTCTTTCGGCACTGCATCGCATTTGAATTTCCTGATGCTGCGCCTTTTTTTCATTGCATCGATAATTTCATTCATAATTCCCTCCAATCAGCTTTTCGTCAGTATCTGGAACGTCTGGTCATAAAGTTCCTTCAATTTTTTGTTTGCATTTTTGAACGCCTCGACGACATAAGGATCAAAGCGCCGTCCGCTGTATTCTTCGATGATTCCGCATGCTTCGTCAAAATGATATTTGTTCCTTGATGCATGCCGGGCAGAAATACCGTCAAAGACATCCGCAACCGCAATAATCCTTGCAGAAAGAGGTATCTCCTCTCCCATAAGCCCGTTCGGATGACCGTTCCCGTTCCACCATTCATGATGATAATACGTGACTTCGCGTGCAAGCTTATAGAACATATCATCGTTGTTGTTCACGATAAGCCGGTCAACTATCTGCATTCCCAAAATCGTATGCGACTTGATGATTTTTATTTCATCATCGGTGTAAACGGTCTTCTTTAAAATTTCTTCCGGGAGCAGGGCCTTTCCTATGTCGTGGATCGGAGCGACCTGACCAAGAGTTTCCATGTATGAATCAGTCAGGATGTCGGCGTAATAACCAAGACGGCGGAGTTCAAGCGCAATCACGAAAGTATAGTTGCTCGTTCGCTGCATGTGTGATGCCGTTGACGGAGATCGGTCCGAAACAAACTGGAGTGCGCCGGAAACAAGCTTGTCACGCATACCGACGGCATTGTTCCTGAATGCACGGAGATTTGCCGTAAGAGCGATGTTCTGTTTTTCAATGAAGCTGTTGTGTTCCTGCCGTTCAGTCACATCGTACAGCGTGATGATATATCCCAGGTGATTTTTTGCATTTCCCATTCTGTGCAGATCATGCTCATAAATCTGGTTTCCTATCCTGAGTATGGATTCATCAAGGACAAGATTTTCATGAAGCGGCGGAGTGATTATGTTCTGAAGCTCAATGCATGCCTTTACGCGCTGATATGTGTTGTCGTCCAGTTTTTTGTATTCAGGGAACAATACTTTCGCAGCCTTGTTTGCATAGCGCACGAAAAATCTGTTGTCGATTATGAACATCGGATTTCCCGTAGCATTGAAAACGTCAAACCGGGAAACGTCGTACAAGTTTGAGAACTTTCTCCTCGCTATGGAAATGGTACATATTATTGCACATATCATGCATGCAGCCGGAACCACAGGGATGGAATACTTATACCACTCGAAAATCAGGTCGCAAAGAATCAGTATCTGGACGATAAAGGCGTTGTAGAAAAACCTGTGCCGCAGCTTGTAGTGATGGTAGTTTGCAATAAGGGTTGCCTTTATAAAAACAATGAGCTGGAACAAGAGAAAAAGAACCACTGCACCGTAATAGACAATCCTGTAGGTATTGAACCCTATGTCCATGAACAGCGCTCCGTTAACCTCCTCAATGGAAACGTCAGCGTAGAACCAGCCGAACACAGACTTTCCTTCCGGTCTTGCCCCGAAAACAGGGAAGAACATGATCAGAAGGAAAACCATCAGAAGTATATTGACGGGCTGCTTGAGATCTTCGTTATAAACCTGGCAGAAAGTGATGAAAAGCGTGACGGCCAGAAGCAGGGCTTCCACATGCTGGATTTTAAGTCCGAGAGAAAGTGCCTGAGGTGTATAGCCCATGTAATGAAGCACTTCTGCAAGAGAATAAATCAGCGTTCCATTCAGCGCGGAAGTCAAATATTTTTTTGCTTCGGTTGCACGTCCTGCCGAAAAAGACAAGACCGCCAAAAGCTGAACGGCAACAGAAACCCATAGTACAACAAGATATGCGCTGTTTACCGTACCGACCTGTTCCATAACATTCCCCTTATTGATGCCCCAAACTATTTGTAGATTGCGTAAATCGCAGTGTAATTATACACCGCCATGCTCAGAAGCGACTTGATTATCGCTGAATTCGATGAGAAATCCAATGTAAAACCTGAACCGTCAGCCTTCGTGTTGAACGTCAGGGTGCATTTTTTTCCGTATCCGGTTTCAATCGCGGATTTGATTCCGTTGCAGTAGCCCGTGTAGGTCATGACCGGAGTCACCGAGCTGATTGACGGGGTTCCTGTGTAGGTCATGGTCACCACGCCGTTGTAATTTGAATCGAGTGCCTTGAATCCAAGGGCGGCCGCGCTTGCATAAAGGTCATTTTCAGGAGCGTTCACATACATTTTTACGGTCACGCTTGAAGATGACGATGATGAAGAGGATGAGCCTGAAGAGCTTAGTCCGAGCGAAAGGCAGCTTGAAAAACCGACCGCCAGTGCAGCTGCAAGTCCTATTATAAAAGCAAATTTTTTCATTCTGAATCTCCTTAATGAACGGTTGCAACCATTATACCACCAAAACCGCCGATTTTCCACCAAATAATAAAAAAACATTGAAACCGCCGTTCCAGCGTGATTTTCTCAACTTTGCCGATTTTTTTCCGCCCTGCCGTATGTGATTTTGGACTAAAAATGCCGAAATCTTCAATAGACAATTTTATTTTGTGAGTGTATAATCTAACTATGGCTGATTTGCTTAACGATTTGCAGTTCGATAAGTTCCGTAAACTTATCTATGACTCATCAGGAATAACGTTCTCGGAAAACAACCGTTCGATTCTGGACAGTCGTTTGAAAGACCGTCTTAGGGAAGAAAAGCTTGTAAACGTCGATGATTACTACAACCGGGTCATTTCCGACCAGACTGAATTCAAGGCTTTCCTTGACAGCGTAACCACGAACCTCACGCGCTTCTTCAGAAATCAGCCGCATTTCGATGCCTTGATAAACTACGTGATTCCGCACGTCATCGAGCAGAAAAAGAAAACCGGCGAAACTAAAATCAAGATATGGAGCGCAGGATGCTCTACCGGCGAAGAACCCTACACCATTGCCATGCTACTGAAAGACAAGCTTCCCGCACCCTATACATTTGACATTATTGCTTCCGACATTTCGCTCAAATCACTTATGGTAGGCCAGCAGGGATTTTATCCTGATTCAAGGATGACCGGAGTCCCAGACGCATATCTCGGAAGATTTTTCACAAAAAGCGAAAAAGGATATCAAATCAAGCCGGAAATCATGAATTCCGTACGCTTTGACTACCATAACCTCCGCAACGACAGCGGCACGCGAAATCTGGACATAGTTTTCTGCCGCAACGTTCTGATTTATTTTGATGAGCCTGCACAGAAAGCCACGATAGACAGATTCTACAACGCAATGGCAAAGCAGTCATATCTGTTCATCGGGCACTCGGAAAGCCTTTTCGGAATGGACACAAAATTCCAGTTCCTCAAGACCGAGTGGGCATGCCTTTATCAGAAAAACGAAAATTAAAAAAAGTATTGGAGAACAGTTTATGGATGATATATCAGTTTTAGTCTGCGATGATTCCGCATTAATGAGAAACCTCATATCAAGGATAGTCAACGGTACGGAAGGAATGTCAACCGTCGGCACCGCAATGAACGGAAAATTCTGCCTTCAGAAAATCCCGACCCTAAAACCTGATGTAATCCTCCTGGACATTGAAATGCCCGAAATGAACGGTATTCAGTTCCTTGAAGAAAGAAAGCTCCAGGGAATAGACGTACCGGTCATCGTATTGTCTTCAATCGCAGTAAAAGGCGCATCCGTAACGATGAAATGCCTTGAACTTGGTGCAAGTGACTTCATCACAAAGCCGAACGGCGCAATTTCAACCAACATCGCGCAGGTGGCCAATAGAATAATAGAAAACATCGCTTCCTACGGCGGACGCTATGCAAGGAGAAAGGGAAAGGACATAGCCCAGTTCGATTTCTTCATGCATCAGGCAAAAATGAAGGAAGTGGAGGCCATTTCCAAAAAAGAGGGCGTAGAGAACAAAATAAAGCCGATTTCATCAAGCGGTGAAAAAAAAGAGTCTTTTACCACTTTCCAGCCTTCATTATGGAAGCCTTCAGCACCGAAAGAGCCTGCCGTAATAACCCCTGTCAGGAATCCCGGCCGTGTGGATGTAGTTGCAATCGGTATTTCCACCGGAGGCCCCAATGCGCTGAGGGAAGTGTTTGCGTCGATTCCAGAAAAATTCCCCAAGCCGATACTCGTCGTACAGCACATGCCGGCAGGATTCACCAAGGAATTCGCATCAAGCCTTGACAGGATATGCCCATTGCATGTAAAGGAAGCGGAAGACGGAGACCTCATTCATCCTGGGCAGATTTATATCGCTCCGGGAGACTACCATATAGTCGTGGAAAAATCCTCTCTTTGCAACGTGATCCATCTGGACAAAGGTGATCCCCGCAACGGACACAGACCGTCTGCCGACGTTCTGTTTGAATCTGTCGCAAAAATCTACCAGAACCGTGCATTGGGCGTAATCATGACCGGAATGGGAAGGGATGGTGCCGTCCAGCTTGCAGAAATGCGCAGGCAGGGTGCATGGACTTTGGGTCAGGATGAAAAATCTTCCATTGTCTACGGAATGCCCAGGGTCGCATATGAAATGGGCGGAGTACAAAAGCAGGTTCCCCTTGAAAAGATGGCAGATGAAATCGTCAGGGTCGTAAAAGAAAATTCCTAAGCTTTCCCGTCATCACAAATACGAGAGCCAAAATACCAAATCATCGAAAGATTCTTATTGACAAAGCAAAATTTATGCTATATCCTAAAAACATAGTAAATCAGTAGGTTAATAAGGTTTTCATTACTTTGGAGGTAAAAAATGGCTAAGATAGCAAAGAAAATCACGGATCTTGTCGGGCACACGCCTTTGCTTGAACTTTCCAACCTGGAAAAGAAGCTTGGGCTCAAAGCACGCGTTCTGGCAAAGCTTGAATATTTCAATCCGGCAGGAAGCGTAAAGGACAGGATTGCAAAGGCAATGATAGACGATGCCCTCGCAACCGGAAAGCTTACGAAAGACTCAACTATCATCGAGCCGACTTCTGGAAACACAGGTATCGGACTTGCATCAGTCGCGGCAAGCTACGGAATCAAAATCATCCTTACCATGCCGGAAACCATGTCCGTTGAACGCCGCAATCTCCTCAAGGCATACGGAGCGGAAGTCGTTCTTACGGAAGGTCTCAAGGGAATGAAGGGAGCAATTGCAAAGGCAGAAGAGCTTGCAAAAGAAATCCCGAACAGCTTTATTCCAGGACAGTTTGAAAACCCGGTGAACCCGAAAACGCACAGCGAAACAACAGGTCCGGAAATCTGGGATGACACGGACGGAAACATCGATGCTTTCATTGCAGGAGTCGGAACAGGCGGAACCCTCAGCGGCGTAGGACAGTTCCTCAAGTCAAAGAAGCCTTCGATAAAGATTTTTGCAGTAGAGCCGGCGACCTCACCCGTACTCTCAAAAGGAACCGCAGGACCGCACAAAATCCAGGGAATCGGAGCAGGATTCATCCCGAACACGCTGGACACAAAAATCTATGACGAAATAATCACCGTTGAAAACGAAGTTTCTTTCGAGACAGGAAAGCAGCTCGGAAAAACAGAAGGATTCCTCACCGGCATTTCTTCAGGAGCCGCACTCTGGGCTGCATTGGAAGTGGCAAAGAGACCGGAATTCGAAGGAAAGACCATCGTCGTACTTCTCCCGGATTCAGGAGACCGCTATCTTTCAACTGCACTCTTCAACGACTAAAAAACGTCAGCCGCCAGACTGGACGCGGGATTAAAAGCATGGAAAGCGCATGTACGCCGGAAGTGTTTTTAACCCCGCATTTTCAAAATCATCCGTAACACAATCTACCGAACCTTGTTTATTTCTTAGAAAAGCAGGCTTGAACCAAAGAAACCGAGGTTTTCAAAAGGCTTGCCGAACACGTCGATTTTTCCGATAAATGAGCGAGGTACTTTACTTTGAAAAGATTTATTTTATTGCCAGCCCTTCTTTCAGGCGCACTGTTTTTATCCCCTCTTTCAGCCGCTGCTCAGACTTATGACACGTCAGGCGGTCCGGTGGAATTTTCATTCAAATATCAGGAAGGCGATTCCTACAGGATTCTTTCAACCGTAAACGAAGACGTTTATGTGAACATGAGGAAACATCATTCAGCCGAAATCATAAACAGAATCTCCACGCAGGTGCTTTCGGTAAAGGCTGATGGAAGCGCGACCCACAAATCGACTTTCATGACCACGGAAAGCTCCCAGTCAGCGGTCGGTCAAGGCTCTTTCAGCTGGGGCGAGGAATACCTGAGCATATTTGACCGCACGAAAAAAGGCGTCTACACCATCGATGACCAGTATTTCATGCCTACCGTGCGCGACGTTCCGATTTTCCCCGATCATCCGATCAAACCGGGCGACACTTGGACGGCGGAAGGACATGAAGCGCATGACCTCAGGCTCAATTTCGGCATACAGACACCTTACAAAGTGCCTTTCACTGCCACATACACATACTTAGGAACGGTCAACCGCGAAAAAAAGCAGGTGCGCACAATGAGCTACGCGGCATCTTCCGTTTCAAAAAAAGCCAACAACCAGTCGCTCTCAAAGGAAGGCAACAAGCTGCATGTATTCAGGGTAAAATACTCGATGTACATGGAAACTCCCGAAAGGAATTTCAAGATGATAGACGATCCGTACGCAGATTATCCGCAGGCAATGATGGGATTCAGCGACGAGCTTGTTTACTGGGATGCAGAAAAAGGCGCGATCGACCATTACACAGAAACATTCCGCATAATCATAGAGACAGCTTACGGACGCATGTATGAATTCCGTGGCACAGCACATGCCGAGGTTTCTGATTTCGTGCGCACCGACACACCGGACACAATAAAAACGGTAAAAAGCCAGATTGACGAGCTTGGCCTTGATGACGTGAACGTTGTCCGCGGTGACAAGGGTCTCACCATTTCAATAGAAAACATACAGTTCAAGCCTGACAGCGCAGTTCTTCTGGAAAGCGAAAAAACAAAGCTCCAGCAGATTGCAAAAATCCTTGAGCTGTTCCCGGAAAACGAGCTTCTTGTGAGCGGTCATACGGCTGTTGCAAACAACGGAGTGGATTCCCAGACTCTGAGCATGAACAGGGCGCAGAGCGTAGCGGATTATCTAATAAGCCTTGGAATAAAGGACAGGCATGAAGTGTTCACCCAGGGATTCGGAGACACAATGCCGATTGCACCAAACTCGACCGAAGCAGGACGTGCAAAAAACCGCCGCGTAGAAATCACAATCATGGACAAATAGATTTCACCGTTTGCATAAAAAAAGCCGGATCAACAAAATCCGGCTTTAATAATTCATTCCTCAGAGTGTTCCAGGGATTCGGCTTCTTTCCACAACGAAACCATCTCTATGCATCCGTCTATCGTTGCGTTTTCAATCGGAGACCCCCAAGTGTCACCGTCAGCGTCAACAAGCATGACCACCGGGAATGTATCGAACTCTGCGCCAAGGCTTTCCAAATCTCCTGCGGCAATTATGTTCACGAACGCATTTCCTGAAACATTTTTTGCGCCGCTTATTTTTTCTGCATCCGCCGGGCTGTTTATGTCGCAAACTATACCGAAGGCAGCAACGTCAGCCGGGAGAGATTTTATCCATGAAGAAAAATCCTTCATAAAATCTGCCGAAGATTTTTCACCGCTTTTCCACAAAACAAGGACGTTTATGGGAGACTTTGAAAAAATCTGCTCGGTGACCGAATTTCCGTCAAGATCCATGGACGCGAACATAGGGAATTCAACTTTTTTCCCGGAATAGGAATTGGCCGCCTCCACTTTGATTTTCTTGTATTTTGCTTTTTTAATGGCTTTGAGGGCTTTGTCACGGCATTCAATGAAAACTTCAGCCTCTTCTTCATCCATTCCTTCGGTCGTATTTTCCTTTTCAGAAAGCAGATATGTGTTGCCGTGTTTTTTTGCGATGACTTTCATGTCGGTTATGAACGAATACCCTTCGAGCGGATTTTTCATCAGCGATTCGTAATCTTCCGTGGGTATGACCGCAAGCTCCGCGATCAGCTTTTGATGAACCGCAACCTTTTCCTCAAATTCCCTGTAAAAAGCCTGAAAATCTTCCTCCGACTGGAAATCTTCCCATTTCGAACTCAGGTCTGCATAGAGACCCTGGATTGCCGGTGCATAGGAAAACCCGATGATTGCCACGGGGTAGATGGCCATGTCCGTTCCGTATGCCTCAACCGAAAGCCCCTTGTCCAAAAATTCCTGGTCTATAGGAAGCTGGATTCCGCAAGGTTCCAGATCAATAAGGTCTCCACCAGATTTTGAGCATGACGGAAAAACCACAGCCAGGGCAATGAGCGCCGTAAAAAATAAAAACCGCTTTTTCATGCGCCCATTCTACCCTATTTTGCCATGAAAATCCATAATATCAATTACTGACCGAGAATCAAAAATTCCCTTGCATCGGCTGCAAAAGTTTTGGAAATATCGGCAGAAGTGAATGCGGCACGGTTCAGCTGGGGCAAAGGTCCGTATTTGGTTGATGCGGCAAAAAAACGTGCGTCGTCCGCAATGCTGTCATAGCATCCGCTCTGTGAATGAACCGCAGTATATGTCGTAAGGTTGGAAAGCTGTTCCTGGATTCCGTTTGCAACCAGATATTCCGCAAGATTCATCACCGGCTTTTTTGAAGAATGTGAAATCATCACGATTCCGTTCGCAACTACACCGTGGTCAATCTTCACGTCGTCAGGAGGGAATTTCCATGTGCTGTAATTGTAGCTTATGCGGCGTGACATGTTCCTGTATTTTTTGAGCGGCATAAATCCCATATAAAAGGCTTTCTGCTGC
>JAFPKH010000139.1:0-4622 GCA_017424825.1 Treponema sp.
CGCAGAGCAATACGCCACCTTGTGGCACGGTATGGTGTTCTCATAAGGTATTGCAGTCGGATTTAATACCCCTTGTTTCGCCCCTATTAGCAACGCAGTTTCAAGATGAGGGGCGGGGTATTAAACCCTCCGCTCGAATAAGGCATAAAAAAGGGACTGCACGATCAGCGTCATGCAGTCCCTGGTCAGTTATGCAAAAAAATTACAAAACACGATGCAGTACATCATTTTTCTGTAGAAGAACCGGCATCCCAGGAAGAATCGTTCATAGGAATGCAGTAAGCGTGATATTTTACGCCGTCCACCACAACTTCCTTGTCAAAGACATATCCGTTTTCTTTTACGCTTTCAAGGAATGAATCTATATCGTCCTGAGTCACGACAAGCTGACCGCTCATGTGCGCCTGCTCGACTGACTTTTCATCAACAAGCTCTTCTCCCAATTCTATGAACTCATCAAGTGTCTCAAGATAAGCGTCAGAACCGGAACCGCTTGCAAATCCGAATACAAGAAGACCGGTCTCATAATCCGCGGTATAAAGCTGGACGGTATAGAGATAGTCTGAAATTTCAATATGCCCGGTATAACCGTCTGTGCGGAGTATGTAGCGTCCCTTGTCCTGCTTGATTAGATACGGCTTGTCTGTCTTTAAAAGAGACGGATATCCGCGTCCGTTGATCTGGGCGATAAAGTCATCAAGGAGCTTTTCGAGCGTCCTTGCATTGAGAGGCTTGGCATGCTCATCATCCTCAGGCTCTTCCTGATCATCTTTTACGGCCGGCTTTTCAGATTTTTGTCCTTCCAGATATTCATCTTCAATATCTTCATCCTCACCGTAGAATTCGCTCCAATACTTTGAGATGTCCTCTTCACCCTCTTCGTATTCTTCCTCTTCCTCATTGTCATCGTTTATGTCGGAGAAGAACACTTCAAACACCTTGCCGTTAAGCTCCACGGTTTTGCGGTAAGAAATGGTGTATCCGAGAACTTTTCTGTAAGCATCCTCAATATCGACCTCAAAGAAAGTCTCATCGCCTTCATAGCCAGAAAGGAAATGTTTCATTGAAGAGAAATAATAGCGGTCCCATGCCTGATCATGACCATAAGTTACGTAGATGATGTTCGGGACTGATTCCACGTCGCTTGCCACGCGGTTGTATTCAAACGGAAGCTTGAATTTGTCGTTTATGAGATATACGTTGTTTCCGTCGCTGAGGTATGAATAATCATCAGTAGAAACGCCGCAGTAATCCGTATTTACGAGCTTACCGGATTTTTCAAGTCCGATTATGTACTCATAAAGCGCATCCAAATCTTCCTGCGTCGGAACGTTATCCTCATAATCATCCGTGTTTCCGTCGGTAAAGAGATAGTCCGGAATGTCTTCATCGGAATCATCGTTTATGTCGGTGAAAACGACTTCATAGACAATGCCTCCCAGCTCAACCTTGTCGCGCAGCGTGATGGTATATCCGTTGATTTCTTCCCATGCTTCAGCCAGATCTACGTCAAAGAATTTGTCGTCCTCATAACCGACGAGGGATTCCATGCGGTCGTCATAGATTTCGAAATCTTCTTCGGTCGCATGTCCGTAAGTGACGTAAAGCACGTTGGGAACATCATCTGAACTGCTGGCTATGAGATCGTATTCATAAGGAATTTTCCATCCTGATTCAATGACGAAGTGATTTTTTCCGTCGCTCAGATATGAGAACGTATCCATCTTTATGCCCTTGCTTTCTTTTGAATCAAGCCTGCCTGATTTTTCAAGCGCGATGATACGGTTCAAAAGCTCCCTGAGGATTTCAGCTGAAGGCGCACCGTCCGGCTCATTTTCGGTTCCGGCAGTTTTTTCCGGTTCATTTCCGGATTCCTTTTTCTCCTGCTTGGTCGATGGCGCTGCAACTTTCTTTTCGTTCGGTTCTCCGTCATCCGGGAGTGAATTATCGGCTGCGGCAACAGGATCAAGCCCCTTGAAATCACGGTCGTCCGCTATGTAAGTGAAAAATGCCGTATAAGGCACGCCGGAAATAGTAACGTCGGATTTGTATGAGACCGTATATCCGCTGATTCTGTCTGAAAGTTCCTCAAGAGAAATGTTCTTGAAAAAATCGGAAGCAGAAGCCACGGTCGCAAGCTTTTTCTGCCTTGCCTCAAAATAATATGCGTTCTCTTTGTCGCCGTACACGACATAGATTATATTTTTTCCGTCCGAATCCTTTCCCTTGATTTTCGTGTACTCATAAGGAATGTCACCGCTTCCCTTTACAAGAAAGACATCCGTTCCGTCACTTATATAGGAATAAACGCCGTCTTCGGAAACATTTCCTTTTCCATCCGTAGAAACAATGGTTCCGGAATTCTCACGGCCGGCAATCTCCTCAAGGACTGAAGACAGCTTTTCACCGGCGTCTGCGGCAAAAGAACTGATGCTTGCAGCCAAAAGAACGAGCGGCACCAAACACAATTTTTTCAATAAATTCATAAAATGCTCCTATGGAATTTATCAGTTTTCCTTAGAAACGGATTTTTTTACCCGTTCCGGCATAGTATTCTTTTCTGAGCGATTTTACCTGCTCATCCTTAAGATAGTCATCGAAATTCATCATCCGGTCAATTATTCCCTTCGGAGTAATCTCAACGATCCTGTTAGCTATCGTGGTGATGAACTCATGGTCATGGCTTGAGAAAAGCACGACGCCTCCGAAGCGCACGAGTCCCTGGTTCAGGCTTTCGATGCTTTCCAAATCAAGGTGGTTGGTCGGATCGTCCATGATGAGGACATTGGCTCCGCTGAGCATCATCTTTGAAAGCATGCAGCGCACCTTTTCACCTCCGCTCAAAACCTTGACAGGCTTCAGGCTTTCGTCACCGGAGAAAAGCATGCGTCCCAAAAATCCGCGGACATAGGCATCATCCTGTTCCTTGGAATACTGTTTGAGCCATTCGGTTATGTTCATGTCGTTCGAAAAGTATTTTCCGTTGTCACGTCCCATGTAAGTGTGCTTAGTGGTCTGGCCCCAGTTGACTACTGCCCCTTCGCATTTCACTTCACCGGAAACGATGTCAAAGAAAGAAGTTATGGAATTGTGCTCCATTCCTACGAACGCAACTTTTTCGCCCGGATGTATGGTGATTGAAAAATTGTCGAGAAGAACCGAACCCTCGGAATCCTTTGAGTTAAGGTGCTCTGCCGTAAGAACGAAGTTTCCGATTTCACGCTCAGGCTGGAAAAACACGAACGGGAATTTACGGCTCGTAACGGGAAGCTCCTCCAGTTCAAGTTTTTCGAGAACCTTTTTGCGGCTTGATGCCTGTCCCGCCTTTGAGACATTGGACGCGAACCTCTGGATGAAGGTCTTGAGCTCGGCCATCTTGTCCTCACGCTTTTTCTGCTGGTCCTTGGCCTGCTTCTGCATGATCTGGCTCATCTGGTACCAGAAATCGTAGTTTCCGGTGAACTGGGTGATCTTTCCGTAGTCAATGTCGCAGATATATGTGCAGATTGCATTCAGGAAGTGGCGGTCGTGGCTTACGACAATGACGCAGTTCTCGAATTCAATCAAAAATTCCTCAAGCCATGCTATGCTTTCCAAATCAAGACCGTTCGTAGGTTCGTCCAAAAGCAGCACGTCTGGATTTCCGAATATTGCCTGTGCAAGAAGAACGCGGACTTTCTGGCCTTCATCCAAATCGGACATCATCTTGTCATGATATTCTTCTTCAAGACCAAGACCTGCAAGCATCTGCTCAATCTGATTTTCCGCCTCGTATCCGCCTAGCTCGCCGAATTCTGCTTCCATTTCAGCGGCTTTTATTCCGTCTTCTTCAGAAAAATCTTCCTTTTCATAGATCGCATCTTTGTCCTTACCAAGCTGATAAAGCTTCGGATAACCCATCATTACGGTTTCCTTGACGGAGTATGCATCGAAAGCAAAGTGATCCTGGCTCAATTTTGCCATGCGCTCGCCCGGTGTCATGCTGACCTGTCCTGAATCAAAATCCTGCTCGCCTGAGAGAATCTTGAGGAAGGTTGATTTTCCTGCACCGTTTGCACCGATTATGCCGTAGCAGTTTCCCTTCATGAATTTAAGGTTAACGTCTTTGAAAAGCGGTTTTTCGCTGAATTTTAATGTCAAATCTGATACTGATAACAATTTTTCACCTCACGGACCCCTGTTTACCGGGACATCCTCTATTTTTTTCCGAACAGGGACTTGATTTTTGAGAACAATCCCTTGCCCTGCTTTTTCTGTACTTTTTTCTGCTGTGACTGGACTGCCGGAGTGCCGTTTCCTGCGCCCGTCTTTCCTTTAACCTGTCCCTGGGTTTTTCTTCCGGCATTTTTCTTTCCGGATGATTTTTTACCCTTGTTTTCGGAATAGTTTTTTCCACCCGCATTCGGACGCTGCCCTGTTGATTTCGGGGCGAACTTCTCGCGGTAGAGCTTCATGCGCTCATCGGTGGACATGGTTGCAAGCGCCTCTTCTTCTTCCTTGCTGAACACACGGCGGTCCCTTCTGTATTCTTTGGCCGCACTTTCGTTCCTTGAAGAATAGCGTCCTCTTCCCTTGCCAGATTTTCTTGGACCAGATGAATGAGCACCGCTGCGTCTTTCGTA
>JAFPKH010000140.1:0-3268 GCA_017424825.1 Treponema sp.
AGACCATATTTTGCCTCCTCGGGTTTTCCGATGATTGCGTTACCGCCTTCCTTCAACGGACCCGGGTTGTAGCGGAAGCAGATTGTGTCGGGCATTTTACCGCCAAGCGCATCCTTCAAAAACGGAATGTGCGTGATGTCGTCCAGGTTGATTATAGCCCCGAGTTTTTCGGCATACTGGAATTCTTCCGCCGGAGTGTCGTTGCTCGTAAACATAATCCTGTGCCCGGTGATTGAACTTTTTTCGCTCAAAATCAGTTCGGGAAGGGAAGAGCAGTCCGCACCGCAATCCTCTGATTCAAGGATTTTAAGGATGTAAGGATTCGGGAGCGCCTTGACCGCAAAGTATTCCCTGAATTTCGGGAAGATGGAAAAAGCGCCCTTAAAATACTTCATGTTGTCGCGGATTCCCTTTTCGTCATAAATATAGAACGGCGTGGGATATTTTTTCGTAAGCTCTACAAGCTGGTCGTGTGTTAATGGAAATGTATTCATAATGGCTGGATTATACCACAAAAAAATGATTTACATCTATACAAATCCGGGCGCTATGTTAAAATGGAAGAAATCATGTTCAGGAGAAAGCCATGAAACCAAGGGTTCCCGTTTTTGCATTTGCAATACTGTTGACAGCATCCCTTCCTGCCGCCGCCCAGAATCTTGGAGACAGGTGCTACAAAGAAGTCACCGTTGACGGCGAAACTTTGTACAAGTGGGTGGATTATGCCGGCTTCACCGAATATGATATAAACGGAAAAGAAATCCACTACAAAAGTTCCGGTGGCTATGAGTGTTGGTTCGAGTATGACTTTTATGCTGACGGAAAAGTGAAGACTTGCAGGACGTATAAACGGTTTTAGAAACCCGATGCTGCGAATGTTTTTTCCGCCGGATGGAATGTTTCGGAAGTAGAAAAAATCATAGCGTCCAATCGAGAACTCATCGGCATGGACTGACTTGCGTCCGTAGCTTTCCTACCAGATAAATGTACCATTGTGACTCTCTGAAAACTTCAGTTTTTAGAGGGCGTATTGATTTTTCATAATAAAAACACTATAGTCAGCCTTAGAATATATTTAAAGACAGAAATTGTAATGATTTCTGGCAAGGAGTTTTTTATGAAAAAAATGAGGTTTGCCGTCATCGGTGCGGCAATGGTTCTTGCGGGAGGTCTGGCGCTTGCACAGTCTTCCATGACATACACGGCAACAAAGGAAGTGTTCAAGACCGACGTTGACAATTACATGGATGTAAATACCTGGGGGGGGGTATCGCCAGAAAAGGTTTTTGCTTTCACTAATTTCTATAAAAACACTCTGAATCTGGGAGCCGCAAAGACTTTCGGAAACTTTTATCTGGGCGGCTATTTTTCTGGAAAAATTCCCAATATCCAGACGAGCCAGAATAAGACGGATGCCTATACAGTAGACGTAAGCAGAAACGACGGTACTACTACAATACCTTCAGAACTTCAAACACTTGCTGCGGGAGTAACGTTTCCAAATTTTATTAACACTGGCACCACATCGGATTTAAATTTTGCACTCCTCTTTGGATTTGGAAACATCGGAATAAAGGCGGGGCTTTACTACTATCCTGGAAGTTTTTCTGCAAAAGTTGACTACACAGACGCATCAATATATGACATCACATATAAAATATCGAACGATTCCATACAGCCTTATCTTAGCTTTGGATATACAACGGAGCTTGCGGGAAAAACGTTTATGGCCAACGCATCTTTTGCGTTTGATTTTTATACACGTAAGGAAGAAGTTACGCAAGGCTCATACACTAACGTTACAAACAGTAGATACAACCGCATTGATTTGTATGCAGGTGCGACATACGACTTCTATAAAACCGACGGCATGGTGCAGTCCGTAATGTTCAATGCCGCCTACAGCGGCTATATTTATCCCAAGGAAACAGTTATAAGAACCGGGATCGATCCTACAACACAAGATGTGTCCCAAGGAAATGTATTTCTGGCTCCATCCTACAAACTCATCTTCAATCCTGTAGAAGCGGTTTCACTTGGACTTACGGCGACAATTCCTTTTAACATTGGATTTGGTTCACAGAACAATATAACAAACTCTTCATTCAATATGGGAGCAAATGCAAATGTGGCTCTTCAGTATACAATAAAGCCTGATTTCCTGGTTTTCAATCTTGGAGGAAGCTTTTCACTTGGAAATCTTATCAATACGTCAAGCAGTAATAGCTCAAGGCTCAATCGAAACTCTTTCTTTGACAGAACTTCAATTGATTTAAGCACAGGCCTTGCTTTCAATTTTACGAAGAACATCGTTCTGGACACAAGCTTTGATTTCATGACTGGTGCCAATATGACAAGCCTTGCGAATATCTGGAATACAAGCCTCGGATTGCAGCTCAGCATCAAGTACTAGTTCAAAATTCGGATTTTGCAAGAATTGATATGCAGGGGCTTTTTTTTAAGTTAAGATCCTTGCTGTAATGATTCTATCGCAAATCATCTGTTTCATAGTGAGCATTCGTTTCATGTTCTTTCTGACCGCGGTGCAAGCCTTCCTGCCATGTTTCGTGCCCGGACGAAAACAGGAAAATATGAAATGCAATGCTCTCTTGCATCTCTCCGTTGTTTTGTTTGTGGCTATTCAAAATTTTATAAAGAATGGCGTTTTTTTTGTTAATTCACCTAAAACTCTGAATTCGACCTACAAGCCTGAAAGATGTAATGCTTGCCGCGTCCGAAAAGATACACAATGCTGGCGGCGTTGCATTGTGGCGCAGAATCTGAATATAATCAGGAAGCTTGTCATGAATTATTTGAAAGGAATTGAATTACCAATTTCAACCAAAAAGAAAAACTGACAATCGGCAACAGGCAGACACTTTGCTCACAAACCGGAAAATGCGTGCGGCATGCTTGCTCTCCAGCGGCTACAATGCGTTTGTCCTGTCTGCCAGCACTTGCGGACCGACCTGGTTTTGGAGAAATCTGCTCCCAAACTTCCTCCTGGCAAAAACACATTGTGGCTGTTTGGTGAGCTGGCGGGACAATTGGACGGGAGCGAAAAAAATATGAAAAAATAAAAAAAACACTTGACAGATTGTATCAAAGATGTTAACATCCTTTCTTGTCGTCACAACAGAGAAGTGGCGGATGTTTGACAGCGCAGGGAAGGAAGGAAGAGACGACGAGCGCCGCGGGGAGGCCCGCGGCGCGGCGGACATGCACAGGAATGAATCTTCTGGCCTACGGGCCAAAAGGATAAATCATG
>JAFPKH010000141.1:0-4147 GCA_017424825.1 Treponema sp.
ATTATGTTTCCTTATGGCACATCCCCGTTTTTTTGATTTTTTTTTTGCATTTTTGTGCCGAAACCGCATTTTCTCTGCATATAACATATAAGGAGGTCAGATGCCGGATTTTTTGCAGGACGGTAAAAAACTCGCTGACAAAAGATTCGGAAGGCATGTTTTTCTTGATTCTGCAATGTCCGGCATTTCCTCAAAGGAGTGAAAGCAATGAAAGAAAAATGTTCAAAAGGATTCAGGGAGTATTTTGTCCGTACTTTATTGCCCGCTATGGCAATGGTTTCCGCCGTGGTCATTTCAGCCGTTCCGTTCAGCTGCCGCACGTCCGTAGAAGGGACCGAATTCCTTGAAGGTGATTTTTCATCCCCGAAGATTACGGATGTCCGTGTGGTCGATTCAAATCGCTTGTCCGTTGGATTTTCAAAGAATGTATCCGTTTCGAGCGCGAGCGTAAGGTCTGGCGACGGTTCTGATTGCGGTGCCGTAGGATTCGAGCTTGGCGTGGATAATCCCGGCGTGGACTTTATTATGGAAGAAAAAATGGTCATAGGAAAAAGCTATGTGCTTGATGCCGTCATTGAAGACAGGAACGGAAATACGGTGACCATAAGCATCGATTTTCTAGGCTACAATGACAGGGTTCCGGTTCTTGCGCTTTCTGAAATCAGGATAAAAAACAAGTCGAAGTCGGACAAGTCTGAATTCGTGGAGCTTTATGCGCTTAGTTCAGGAAATCTTTCGGGAGTGGAGATTGTGAGCGCATCTGACGGTGAAGGAAAAAGGTATTGTTTCCCGGCAATAGAGGTTTCGAAGGGCGAATACATAACCGTGCACATGCGTAACGGAGACAAGGGCTGCATCGATGAGCTTGACGGAAATCTATCCGCCGCTTCCACTTCTGATTCAAGCCCCGGTGCGAGGGATCTTTTTGCGGACAACCAGAGCGAGGGTCGTTTCGGCACTTCTTCGGACATAATTTTCGTAAGGGATCATGCTTCCGGTAAAATCATGGATGCATTTGCATACACCGATCCTGAAAAACCCGGCTCATGGGATTCAATCGAGCAGCATGCCGCTGTGGTCAAGGATTCCGGTGCATGGAGAAACGGAGAAGGGGAAAACTCTTGCGATGCAGGATCAGCGTTCGCCACGTCTTCATTGAACAGGGAGTCCCATTCTGCATGCCGCCGCAACGTGGAAAAAATTTCTTCCGAAAATCTTTTCTCGGCGAAAGACCAATGGTACGAAGTTTCCGCAACAAAGGAGCAGTCACCGGGAAAAAAGAACTGAGGCCCAAAACATGCAGGAAGATTTCTGGAACCCCGGTTCAAGTTTTAAATCTGGTTGAGCGCGCTTACGACTGCATCGACACCTGCGCGTCCGACGTCGGTTGACTTTCCCACTCCCCAGTACTGGTTGCCGTCTTCACATGTGAGCTGGACATAAGCTACGGCGGAAGTGTTGTTTCCGGTTCCTATGCTGTGCTCATGGAATGCAGTGATGTTGAACCTTGGTGCCGGTGTCTGGGAAAGTGCGTTTGCAAATGCATCGAGAGGACCGTTTCCTTTTTCACCGATGGAAATCTGCTGTCCTTTCCAGTTGACGACTGCACGGCAGAGCGTGGTTTCTGTAGATCCGTTTCCGTCTTTTCCTTCGACATGGGTTTCGGACAGGTCTATTATGCTGAGGTTCTTTTTGTTGTTGAGCCAGCGGTTTTCGAATATCGCGTAGATTTCATCGGCCTTGAGTTCCCTCTGCGCTTTGTCGGCTGCATCTTTGATTGCGGAACCAAGTACCGGGTGCATTGCTTTCGGGAGCGAGAGACCGTAATCCTGCTCAAGGATGTATGCTGAACCGCCTTTTCCTGACTGGCTGTTGATTCTGATTATGCCCTCATACTGCCTTCCGATGTCGTGCGGATCGATGAGTATGTATGGTACGTCCCAGAGTGCGTTCTTGTCCATCTTCGCGCGTGCTGCAAGTCCCTTTCTGATTGCATCCTGGTGGCTTCCGCTGAATGCCGTGAAAACAAGCTCTCCGACCCATGGGGTTCTCGGTGGAATTTCCATGCCCGTGTATTCCATGTATTTTTCGGCTATGGATTCAACGTCATGGAAATCAAGTTCCGGGTTGACTCCCTGGCTGAACATGTTGATTGCGACCGTCACGACATCGAGGTTTCCTGTGCGCTCTCCGTTTCCGAAAAGACATCCTTCGATGCGGTCTGCTCCTGCAAGAAGTCCAAGCTCGGCTGATGCGACTCCGGTTCCGCGGTCATTGTGGCAGTGGGTGCTGACTATAACGCTGTCCCTGTCAGTTATGTGCTTGCAGAAATATTCGATCTGGTCGGCATACACGTTCGGTGTGGAGCATTCAACGGTCGTAGGCAGGTTCATGATGATTTTGTTGTCCGGTGAGCAGCCCCATTCGTTTTTGACTGCCTCACAGATTTCTACCGCATAATCGATTTCCGTCATGCTGAAGCTTTCGGGTGAGTATTCGAGCCTGATCCTCTTTCTGTCCTCTTCGCTCAGGCAGCTTTTTATGCATTTTACGCCGTCGATTGCAATCTGCTTGATTTCTTCCTTGCTCTTGTTGAAAGTATACTTTCTCTGTGCCGGGGACGTTGAGTTATATATGTGGAAAATGGCCTTCGGCGCACCCTTGAGGCATTCGATGGTCTTTTTTACGAGCGCTTCCCTTGCCTGGCAGAGAACCTGGATGGTCACGTCGTCCGGGATCCTTTTTTCCTCTATGAGCCTGCGTATGAACTCGTATTCAGTGTCCGAAGCAGCCGGAAAACCGACCTCAATTTCCTTGAAGCCTATCTTTACGAGCAAATCGAAAAATGCAAGCTTCGTTTCAATGCCCATCGGGTTGACCAGAGCCTGGTTGCCGTCACGGAGGTCCACTGAGCACCATACCGGGGCTTTTGTGATTTTTCTTGAAGGCCACTCCCTGTTTTCCAGAGGAATGTCTGCGATTGGAGCGTACTTGCCGTTAGGATTCATACCTGCCATAAAAATCTCCTTAAAACTCCGCGTTAGCGGTCGTGCAGGAGGCACGAAATCACAGTTTTGCCGACGGCAAAATCTGTCATGATAAAAATTACATGGATGTAGTTTTTATCATGCCTCCTTAAAAAAAAAGACCCGCCGCCGAAGCAGCAGGTCGTAGTTTCCAGTTCAATTCATTTTCCAAAATAAAACCAGCACCTCAGTTTCGGCTATCAAAAGAGAACTTAAGAGCTAGAAGTAGCAAGGAAAATCTATTCATGTATTTAGATTACCATGTTTCGGCAAAAAAAGTCAATGGATTTCATCCTGCCTTTGAAAAAGCAATTTTCAGGATTTTAACTTGACAGCTGAAAGAATTTCATACAGAATTCCATATTAATATGCAAGGTCTGATTCTTAACGGTAGCAAAAATGTGTTTGAAGTTGAATGTGAGGACGGGAACATCCGGGACTGCACGTTCAAAGGAAAAATCCTCAAGGCAAGCAGCGGGTATTACAATCCGGTGGCTCCAGGGGACATAGTGAAGATTGATGACGGGTCGCTTGAAGAAAGCCGCGGCCTTATAACCGATCTTGTGCCAAGAAAAAATGAATTCGTAAGATGGAACATAAAAAAACGCGAACCCCAGCTTCTGGCGGCGAACCTTGATTATCTTCTGATAGTCACGACTCCCGACCAGCCTCCTTTCAGACCCAGGTTCATAGACAGGGCATTGGCTCAGGCAGAATACGAGGAAATAACCCCGGTGATAGTCTGCAACAAATATGACCTTCCTGCGGCAAATGAAACTTCGTTCCAGGAAAGGCTTGCTTCATGGGAAAATGCAGGGTACAAGGTGATCAGGCTGAGCGCAAAAAGCGGTGAAGGAATGGAGGAGCTTGCAAATCTGATTGAAAACCACCTGAGTGCGCTTGTCGGTCAGAGCGGCGTAGGAAAAAGCTCCATAATAAACGTCCTTGACAACAACGTGGTTTTGAAAACTGGAAGCCTGAGCCAGAAATACGGAAGGGGAACGCACACCACTACAAAAGGATCCCTCATGCACATAGAGCTTGACGAAGCGCTTGTCGGAGGAATCCAGGGAAGGACGGCCGATATAATCGACACTCCCGGAGTAAGGAGATTCCTTCTG
>JAFPKH010000142.1:0-5807 GCA_017424825.1 Treponema sp.
ACGGCAATGATAAAAGACTTTTCTGTGAGCGACGGAATGACTGCCGGGCTTTTGGAAAAAACAAGCGGTTGGAGATTGGAAGGAAAAGCCGTCTACTGCTCAATAGAGGGCGGATTCCAGCTTTCCCAGTTAAAATCACGCGTAATGCAGATTGAGCGGTATCTTGAAAAACTTTACGGCGAACCCTACAGATTTTTTGCCGAACTTGAAAAAACGCAGGGCAGCACCGACGAAAGGCTCCCGGTGGAAGTTGAAATCCTAAGGGACATCTTCAAGGGACACGTCGTATAACGAAACATTGAGTTTAAAATTGGAGGAAATATGAACCCATTTGAGATGATGAAAAATCTTGGAAACATAAAGGAACAGCTTCAGCAGGCACAATCAAAGCTGGAATACATAACCGCAACAGGCTCTGCAGGTGGAAACATGGTAAAAGTAACGCTGAACGGAAATTTTGAAATCGAAAACATAGAGCTTGACCCGATCTGCGTGGACAACCGTGACGTACCAATGCTCCAGGATCTCATAAAAGCAGCGCACCATGCCGCAATCGAAAATCTGAAAGAGCAGATTAAAAACGAAATGGGACCGATGTTTGCCAACCTGAACATTCCGGGTATGAGCTGATGAACGCCCTTGATGAAATCACTGAAAGCTTTTCAAGGCTGCCGGGCATAGGAAAAAAATCCGCCTCAAGGATTGCTTCCCATCTTTTAAAATGCGACCCGGTTTTTATGGAAAGATTTTCGAATCAGATTGCCACGTTACAAAGCAGGATAAAGCCATGCTCAGTCTGCGGCTCATGGACAGAAAACGACCCATGCCCGATATGCTCCGATCCGAACCGCGACAAATCGATGATATGCGTGGTGGAACAGGCACAGGACGTTGCAACGATAGAGAATTCTCATGAATTTTCAGGGCTTTTCCATGTTCTCGGCGGAGTGATTTCACCATTGGACGGCATAGGCCCGGATCAACTGCGCATAGCATCCCTGATCAGACGAGTAAAAGAAGGCGGAGTAAAAGAAGTGATACTTGCCACCAACCCGACCGTAGAAGGTGACACGACTGCCATGTACATACAGCACACGCTTAAAGAAACCGGATGCACCGTAACAAGGCTTGCAAGCGGACTACCAGTAGGCGGAGATCTGGAATATGCAGACCGGCTCACATTGGCAAGAAGCTTCCGCGGGCGCACTCAATTCTAGACTAAAGGCTGTCCCTTCCCAAAGGCTCCCCGATCCTGAGTCCTTCAGAAAGATACTCACGGTGCGTGCCTTCTATTATAAACTGTACTTTTTCCACGCTTGGGAATGCCGTTGCTGTGTAGACAATCTGATCAAGCTCCCACATCACGCCTTCAATACCGTAATTGTTGAATTCAAATTCCTCGCTGAAATTAAGCGTCGCAATGCCGTTTTTGACGCTCGCACTCAAAAGCCTTGTTCCCGGAGAAACCATGGTCCTGCAATTGTATGATTTTTCTTCGGATGGCGTAGGCCCGTCAATCAGCGCATTGATTGAATCTGTAAGAGGAGTGGAAGTTTTTTTCATGAGCCTCGTTACTTCCTTGATGTTCCTCGTTCCGTCTGTGTTCACTTCTATGAAAAACAACCTGAGCGAAACATTTTCCGCCGGGCTTTCAACTGGAGATTTCACGGGATCGGTAGTATTAGGCTCATAGATCAAGTTTGGATTCACGGAATGCGCAAGTTCAGTAACCGTGCTTGCAACCGGCGCAGATTCGATTGAAGTGGAACCGCTTCCTTCGTTGTACACGCCGAACGCCTCATCTTCAGAGCTTCCGTAGATTGAACCTGCAGGAACAAGCATGCCGTTTCCGTCCTGGACAAGTTCTCCGGGTTCTTCTGGTTCAGGAATATATGGATCGGCAGGTTTCTTTTTCCTTGAAGATTCCGACGGAAGATTTTTATACAGAATAGGATCGCTTCCGTCACCGTCATAAGATGATCTTCCTGAAATGAGGGAGATTTCCACTGAATCAGATTCCGGAGAAACGTCATTTTTCTTGATTCTGTCATCTGGCGTTTCCATTTCTGCAATGAATTCCGGGGTCGAACCGAAAACCCTGTCAAAAAATCCGGTTGCCTTAAGATTCGCAACGATACGGTTTTTGTTTGCAATAAATATTATAAAAAGGATAATTGCAGCCGCTATCCAGATAATCCATCCGATTAGGGAAAAACCACCTCTTCTTTTCTTGTTGTCTCGTGACATAACTTTCCTCTATAAAAAACATTCGTTTTTCGAATAACTTTTATTTTTGACAGCCGGGCAAAAGTCCGCATGTCCAGTGCCAGAGCGGTTTGGCCAAGGCATTGCTGAAAGGCTGAGTCCGGTTGAAATCAGGAAGCCATGAAGTGTCATCGCTCAGATCCTGATAAAAAACATAGTCGAACCCGTAGGCATCAATAAAATCCCTGAGGTCCGCATCCTCTTCCACATTCACAAGACGGTTCTGGAACGCCTCCAAGGATTTTTTTCTCGCAAGCCCCCCGTCGGAATCGCCCTTGAACGGAACAGGCGTGTACTGGGACATAAGCGAAAGTATTGCCCTTCCGTCAGCATTTTTTTTCAGCCATTCCAGCACAGATACAGTATCGTCCATCCGCCCCGGAAGAAAAAGATGCCTTATGATGACCCCGCGGAGCATTTTTTCCTTGGTTTCACCATTTTTTTCAGCCTCAATTATATTCATCGGAAAATTTTCAATCATCCATCGTATAGATTTTTCGGCAACCGAAGGATAATCTTTTGCACCGAAAAGACCTCCGCTCATAACCGGGTTAAGAGTCTTCAAATCCGGGAGCCAGATATCGACAAGGCCTTTCAAAAGCTCAAGCGATTCGACCGATTCATATGCAGATGAATTCCAAGCCACCGGGATTTTAAGTCCTGCATCCTTGGCGGCCGTAAGATATTCCGCAATCACCGGTATGTGATGGCTTCCAGTGACAAGATTTATGTTTTCCGCGCCGTTTTTTTCAAGCTCCAGGCAGATTTTGACGAATTCTTCCGAATCCACGGATTTTCCCATACCCTGCTGGCTGATCTGGTAGTTCTGGCAGAATGAACAACGCAGGGTGCATCCGGTAAAAAAAACAGTGCCGCTTCCACCGAAGACCGTTATCAAAGGTTCCTCGCCGAAATGGAGTCCCGCGCTGGCAATCCTCAGGGTCTGGCTTTCACCACAAACTCCGGCATGGTTTTCCGACCGGTTTACGCCGCATTTCCGGGGACACTGACAGCAGCTTGAATATCCGGCACCCAAGTCTAAGGACATTACAGCGCCTTCTTGTCAACAAAAATCATCATAAGGTCGTTGAGCGTGTCCATCGGCAGGTCTTCTGATTCCATATTGGTGAGCGAACACAGCTGTTTCCAATCCGAATCCGTAAGACAGTCCGTAAACTCAACGGAACCTTCGAGCAGGGAAAACATGGCAACAAGCCGGTCAACGTTTTCTTTGGATGGTTCATCACCAGGATTGCCGGACTTGAGGATATATTCTTCGTTCCAATAATCAAAAAAAGAGACGGCAAGGGATTCAAGACTGCGGAAATTCCTTATAAAAAGAGACTTTATCTCTGAAACGACGTCTTGTGCAGCTGAACCGTTCTGCCTTCCGTGTTTTTTGATTTTTTCAATGTCCGAACAGAATTTCTGAATGTTGTCCATAAATCCTCCGTCAGATGCGAACTATGGATGAATCTGCCAAAACAGAATCTTCGCCGCTGAAATAAATGTAGTGGGCATGTTTAGGCCTGAACTCTTCGATAAATGCCTGTGCATCGATATAAGCTGGTATGGCATAGCCCACGACCGATTTTGCGTCTTTGATCCTGCGTGCGCTGTGCTTCATTGAGGCAACGAAATCTTCCTTTTCCGCACTGGTTCCAGGGATTTTTTCCGCACAAGGGACAATCACGGCAAAAGCGCCGTCATCCTCCATTTTTTTAAGGAAATCGCGCATCTGTGCAAGGAATTCCTCGTTGTAGCTTTCCTCGTCCATCCCGACTTTTTCCCAAGGCATGTCGACGAACACAACGGAATCTTTTTCATAAACAGCATTTCCGGGAGAACACTTTTTCTGAGAATCAAGAGCGGCTTCCCTTCCGTCCAAAAAATAAAGCCTGTTGTCAGCAGACTTGAACTGAGCTTCCAATTTCATACGGAAGATTATAGAGCATTTTTTTTGTTATGGGAACAGAGTTTTTCTTCTGCAAAGCGGTTCACTGAAACAAAACAGAAAAAGCCTCTATAGATTTTTCAATCCATAAAGGCTTCCGAGCAGCAAGAATAGTAAAAACTATTCGATGTAATTTAGTTCGCTATCAGGTTAAGATCCTGATAACTTCGGCTTTGTCCGCTGTGTTCAAAATCTGTGCGCGTTTTTCGGCTGACTTGAACAAAAGGCTTACTTCAGCAAGGAACTGAAGATGCGGACCCGTCTTATTCACAGGAGAAAGTGTCATAATGAATATACGGCACGGCTCCTGATCCAAGCTGTCAAAATCAACTGCCTTGTCAGAAATACCGATACATGCTACCAGATCGGAAACCGTATCCGTCTTTCCATGGGGAATTGCAATCCCATGCTTCATTCCGGTAGACATCTTGCGTTCCCTGTCAAGGACACATTCCTTTGCAGCTTCTTTATCAGTTACTTTGCCCGCCTTGACCAAAACATCAAGGAGTTCATCAATTATTTCTTCTTTAGTTGATCCCTTCAAATGGAGATCTACCGTTTCCGGTGTTAAAACTGTACGTAAATCCATGATTATTAGTGTATGTTCAGACGCAAAATTTGTCAAGGATAAATTTCACTGAATGACGACAATATTTTTTTCCTTCAAAAATTCAGCAAATTCGTGTATTATTATAGAAGGAGATTTGCAATGCGGTATTATGAGGTTCTTTTTACGGCATCCATTCTTTTGATCGGTGTCTATGCAATCATCTGGCGCAAACGCTACAGCATATACTTTACGCTGATCTTTATGCTTGTTCCTCTCGCACTGCGCGGCTACATACTGCAAGGATCCGCCGAAAGCCTCAATCAGGCAATAGCAGGCCTGAAACTGTCATACACATGCTCCTCTTTTCTCATCCTTTTGATAATGTTCGCCATTTTTGACCTATGCAACTTGCGCTCAAAAAAGCAGGTCAGGATCGCGCTGTTTTTGATTTCGGTCATAATGTGCATTCCTCCGCTTACAATCGGATCGGGAACGTTGTTCTACAAGGAAATCAGCATGAAGATTGTGGACGGGATGCCTGTCATATCAAAAATATACGGGCCTTTGCATACGGTGCACTATGTTTTCCTCCTGTCCTATCTCACCGCATCGATCGTTGCCATAATCTACAGCCTCATGTCAAAAACCGACGTTTCAAAAAAGAACCTGATGATCCTTCTGTTCTGTGAATTTTTCTCCCTCATTTTGTTTTTCGGGACGAAGGTTTTCAAGACAAAAATCGATCTTACGCCGCTTGCATTCCTATTGTGCGAAATCATCCTACTTCCGATAATCAACCGTATCTCGCTCTACGACATTACGGAAAATGCCATAGACACAATCGCCAAAAACGGTGGAAACGGGTTCATATCATTCGGAAAGCATTTTACATATCTTGCGTCAAACTCGCTCGCAAAAGAGATTTTCCCGGCGCTCAAAGAAATCTGGACTGATTCGAACGCTTCAAAAAACGCTTCACTGGATTCCGAGCTGATTTCAAAAATCAGGGATTTTGCAGCGGACAATTCCAAGAATTAT
>JAFPKH010000143.1:0-7606 GCA_017424825.1 Treponema sp.
AGCCCCGGGAAATCGCCCCGGAATTACACGCACACATTTTTACGGACTTTTTGTATAAAATACTCTTTTAAATATATATCTGGAATTAAATATACAAGATTTATCGGCTTTCGGCAAGATTCGTGGGAATTATGGTTTTCATGCCGAAGCTTCTGGTCTGGAACCTCGACATTCAATCCTTTAATCTGTACAATGCTGGTATGGTTAATGTTCAGGAAGAAGAGGAAAAGAAGGCCAGATGCCTCTTGGTCGGTGCGCCGAATAAAAAGAACGAAGAGCCTGTCGAACTTATGGGGCTTGTGGAAACTTTGGGCATGGAAACCGTTGAAACCATGGTGCTTGCGAGGATTGAGCCTACGCCTGCTTATGGAATCGGAACGGGAAAAGCCCAGGAAATAGCAAACCGTGCAAAAGAAGTCTACGCTGACTGCATTATTTTTGACTGGGAGATTTCGCCTTCAAAGCAGCGCAACTGGGAAAAGCTTGCCGGAATCAACGTTTTTGACAGAAATGAAGTTATAATCAGGATTTTTGCACAGAGGGCGCAGACAAAAGAAGCTGTCCTTCAGGTTCAGCTTGCGCAGCTGAATTATTCGCTCCCGCGCCTTTCCCACATGTACGGTGATCTTGCAAGGCAGAGGGGAGGAAACTACGGCTCCAAAGGAAGCGGAGAAACCCAGCTTGAACTTGACCGCAGGCAGATTGAGGAAAAAATCATACAGATAAAAAAAGAACTTTCGCAGGTTGCGGTTAACAGGCAGACCCAAAGAAAGCTCAGGGAACGTTCGAGCACTGCTTCATGCGCCCTTGTCGGATATACGAATGCAGGAAAATCCAGCCTTTTGAATGCGCTTACGGGTGCCGATGCATTCGTCGAGGACAAGCTTTTTGCCACCCTTGACCCGACCACAAGAAAATTTTCGGTGTCTGAAGCGTCCCAGGTTCTTTTGACCGACACCGTTGGGTTCATATCCAATCTTCCGCACACTTTGATCGATGCTTTCCGCTCCACATTGGAAGAAGCATCCCTTGCCGACCTGCTCCTTGTCGTCGTTGATTCAAGCGATGCATACAGGATGAGCCAGTACAGGCAAGTTTTGAAAGTCCTTGAGGAAATCGGTGCGGAAAAAATTCCAAGGCTTGTCGTGCTCAATAAAATCGACAGGGTCAAGGATGATCCCGTGGCTTTGTCCGATCTTTCGTTCCAGTTCCCGGATTCAATACGCGTTTCTGCCGCTACGGGCGAAGGATTTGAGGAACTTACCGCACTGATGGCCGAAAATCTTCTTGGTCTTCCGGGAGATTATATCGTTCCGCTTGACCGTCCGGACCTAGTGGAAATTGTAAGAAAAAATGGTACAATAGAAAAAGAAGAGTGGCTTGACGACGGCGTTCATCTTTCTGCAAGGATTCCGGGGCGTGTTGATGAAAACGGAAACTGCTCCACAAAGACGCTTTCGCTTTTGAAGCCATATCAGCTTTAAGAAAACTGGAAATTCAGGAGAATGATCTATGCCTTATTATAACGGAGATTTAGGGCCTTCAGACGGTTACGAAAGGTTTGACGGGTACAGATTTCAGGAATCAAAATTACCGAAAATACTTACTATTATATTGATTGCCGTTGCTGCTTTTCTTGTCGTCGGAACTATAATCGCATTTGCGTCAAAAAAGGCATTGCCCGGTCAAAAATACAGGCCTGCGGATCCAAGCCCGGAAAAAGTGGTCACCAAGTCGCAGAAATCAGCGTCGAAGCTTACGACTACAAGCCTTGGTCAGCTCAGGGTGGCTACGAAGCCTGAAACCGACGGATCGAATGCAGTGCTTGTCGTTTCACCGTGGTTTTCCTATCTTGACGGCGACGTGCAGCTTTTCGAGGAGATTTCTCAAAAGGACGTGCAGCTCAAATCCATCATAAGCGGATATTTTTCTTCAAAGTCAAAGTCCGAGCTTCTTTCTTCCGGCGAAAAAAAAGTCAAGGAAGAAATCAAGGAGCAGATCAACGCCCATCTTGTCCTTGGAAAAATAGAAGCCCTGTATTTTGAGGATTATCTGTTCTTCGATGAAAAGCTTTAGGGAGCTGCATGAAAATCCGTTGCAACCTAAGCTTGAAAAATGTGTCAAAAATAGCATCAGAGCAATTAATTGCAGGAGTTTAAGGTTGGAACATAACATTTCATTGGCGGCAGAGATACTCGTTTCCCTCATCCCGATCGTCGGTATCGTGTGCGGGGCGGCGGTCGTGTTCTTTGCACTTTTATGGCGGCACAGAGAAACAAAATTGAAAATCATGAACAATTCGTATGAACCGATGAAGTTCAATCTGAAGGCTTTTTCCCTGCTGACCGGGCTTTTCCTTACGTCCGTGGGCTTGGTTCTTTCAGTGATGTTCTTTGCGATTCACGGTCTTTCATGGGCTGCATTGGGCGGTCTGGTACCGTTGGCATCGGGTGTTTCCCTGCTTATCTTCTATAAAATGAATCCTGATTTCAAAAAATAGAACCGCAATCTGCAGGAAATGAAGCTTAGCGTTGAAAGAAAAGAAGAAAACAAAGCTATTCTCCAAAGGGACAAAGACCTTATAAAAGATTCCTTGAAAGGAAACACGGAATCTTTTGCCGTTCTCATGTCCCATTATTACAACCGGGTCAAATATTTCGGATGCCGTTTTTTTCCGAATCCTGCCGACCTGGAAGATTTCATACAGGAAGTCTTTCTTAAAGTTTTCAAAAATCTTTCCGGTTTCCGGGGCGAAAGCTCTTTTGCCACATGGATCACGCGCATTGCATTTACCACGGCGCTCAACACCAAGGAACGCACGAAGGATTTTGCCGGCATTCCCGAGGGCATGGATTTTGAGTCCGGCATGGATACCCCCGAAGAACATCAGATAAAGTCGCTCACAAGGGATGCGGTCAACGAAGCCGTCAAGGAACTTCCGGAAAAATATGCGGTCTGCCTGGATCTGTATTTTTTCCATGACATGAGCCACGAAGAAATCAGCGCGATAACTGATTTTCCTATTAATACAATAAAATCACATATTTTCAGGGCAAAAAAGATTCTGAGGGACAAGCTCAAGGATTTTTCGTCGGGATGACGGCCTTGGTTTGTTTAAGGCTTTCATCTATCCATTTTTTTACGGTTTAAGAGGTTTTTATGAAATATGATTGTGAACGCTGCATGAACGAATATCTTTCTCTGGACAAAGGCGAAATGATTCCTTACCGTGTCATGAGGCACATGATAAAATGCCCTTCATGCAAAAAAGAAATAAGGACGTTTGCCCGCGCGGAAAAGGCTGTTTCTGAACCATTGAAAATTCCTGTGAGCGCAAGCATAGATGATATCCGCAAGGTCGTTTCACAGATTGATTCTGAATACAAGCTTAAAAAACACCGCATGTCCATGACAAGCTGGATAATCTTCGGCGCACTTCTTTTTATGGCCTTGACAGTGTTCGGAATCTTGTCGATAAAGTCCAAGATGCTCGGATTTGTGTTCTATTCTTCGATCGCAGCCGGCATCGTCGTGTATTTTTCGGCCTTTTTTGCCTACAACCTTGATTTTTTCATAAAAAGGCTTCACATGAAGATTCAGGCATAGGGGAGATCGGCGGTAAAATCAAAAAACGGGGGCTGCCCTAAAGTTTTTGGTGAATTCTGCCGAATATACTGATATGCCGTCTAAGTCTAACAGCTACAGCAAGCCTGATTACTGGTCACAAAAGGCTTTTAAGGAAGGTTATCCAGCAAGAAGCGTCTATAAGCTGCAGGAAATTGACCAGAAGTTCGGAATGCTAAAAAAATGTTATAATGTCCTCGATTTGGGGTCTGCACCCGGCAGTTGGACTACTTGGTTATTGCGCAATTTAAATAATTCTGGTAGAGTAGTATCAGTGGATTTGAACCCCTTGTCAAAATCAGTGAAAGGAGACAACCTGTTTTTTTTTCAAGGTGATTTGCTGAGTGCAGAAATTCGAGACCAAATAAAAAAGTTGGGGCCGTATGACCTTGTGGTTTGTGATGCAGCCCCGTTGACGACCGGAAATAGGACCGTTGATACAGCCCGTTCCCGTAGTCTTGTTGAGATGGCTATTTGGTATGCGTCGGAAATGTTGAAGCCGAACGGGAATTTCTGCGTTAAGATTTTCCAGAACGGTGATCAGCAAAAGGAACTCCAAAAGATGCGGGAGATTTTTACTGTCGCAAAAGGGTTCAAGCCGGAAGCCTGTAGGACGGAGTCTTTTGAGACTTATCTTATTGGCTTAAAAAGAAAGCCGAAAAATACCGATACCGCTTGTTCTGATGAAGCATAGGCCTTGGTGTCTGCGCGGATTTTGAAAAAACGGGTGATATTGCGGTTGCAGTTATAGAGAACAGGTTCAGTTATGAAGAAATACACTTTTTCTAAAGAGATTTGCTACAGTAAACGACTCAAAACAAGGACACGGCTCAGATATGTCCTGACTTGTTCCCTTTCGGTGTTTTTGACCGCCGGTCTTGTGATCGGGCTTACAGTTGGTGTGGTTCACCGCAACGATTATTCCGGTCAGGGTGGTTATGACGAGCCGCCTTATGTCCATCCGTCTGCTGAAACAGTCAGTTTGTTTCCCCTTTCTGATGATGACGCACCTATCGCACCGACAGAAACTGCCGTTGATTTCGATGATGAAGAGACCGCAGAATACATTGCTGACATCCTGGAAGATGAAAATGAAGAACCTGCTTTGGACGTTCCTGAGATTGAGGAAGCCGTTGCAGAAATAGAGCCCCTTGAAACCGAAGAAATCCCTGAAGCAGAAGAAAGAAGGGATCTTGAGGACAGTCCTCTCTACTATACCGTATACAGGCTCAAGCAGAATGAAAATGCAAGCATAGTTGCCGGAATGTTCGGCGTTTCAACCGATACCATCCTCAGCGTAAACGGCGTTACTAATGCAACAAGAATGGCGACAGGAGCGTATCTTAAGATTCCTTCAATGTCCGGTATCCTGTATGAAGTGAAAAAAGACGGCGAAACCCTTGATTCAATCGTCCAGGCGGAAAACAGGACGAAAAGAGTCAATCTTGACAAGGAAATACTTTCAAAGATCAACGGTGTTGCTGCCGATGAAAAGCTTTCCGTCGGATATACCCTCTTCCTTGCGGGTGACAAGCTCACTAACGAGCAGAGGGCTGAAATCAGCGGAACGTCATATAAGAATCCTTTGCGCAACTACTACTATGTTTCTTCACCGTTCGGTTGGCGCGTAAATCCGTTCGATGCATCAAAGAGGTCTTACCACAACGGTCTTGACATGGCTTGTCCAAAGGGCACTCCGATTTATGCAACTGCGGCTGGTACGGTAATCACTGCCGGCTATACGAACGTCTATGGAAATTATGTGATCATAAAGCATACTTCCGGCTACAAGTCATTGTACGGTCACATGAGCGTAATCAACGTAAGCGCAGGTCAGTATGTGGATCAGGGAACCATAATCGGAAAGGTAGGAAGCACAGGGCAAAGCACCGGTCCTCACCTCCATTTCACGATCTACAAGAACGACAAGGCGATAAGCCCTTACGAAAGGGTTTCATTCTAAAGCAGATTAAACAGGGCTGTCCAAGCGGGCGGCTCTTTTTTTTGTGTCAGTCGTCGTCAAAAAGCTCTTCGGTCGCACCAAAGCCTGCAACGTTCGGCGTGGATTCAAATTCCTTTAAAATCCTGTCGCAATCCCTGTCACGTTCCCTTTCCGCACGGATTTCAAACGGAATCCTGTTTTCGCGTATGGTCGCTTTCATAAAAAGATTTATTGCCGCAGAAACCGTGATTCCCACTTTGTCGCAGAATTTCGTGAATTCGATTTTGGTTTCGTTGTCGGTTTTTATGCTTATTCCGCTCATGGTATTACCTTTTGCGTTAAAAGTAATACTTTGACTGCAAAACGTCAATAACCAAGCCGAATCCAAGAAAAACTAAAAAATTTGCTTGCCGGATGAAATTTGATTATATTCGAATGTATGAATAACGAATTGGTTTTGAAGCAGGCGGTCAATGACAACAAAGGCCTCTTTTCATCTGCGTCCGAGATAATGAACACGGCCCTGGAATTCCAGAATCTGCTTATGATGTATGAAAGTGCGATAAAGCAGATTACGACCAAATTTGAAATCCTCGAAGACGAATTTTCAAGCAAGCACAAGCGGAATCCTATCGAAACGATTTCCAGCCGCATAAAAGACCCCCTCAGCATAGCGGAAAAACTCCAGCGGAAGGGGCTTGCCGTTACCATGGACAATATGGTTTCGCACCTTTACGACATTGCAGGAATCCGCGTGACATGCCCGTTCATAAGTGACGTGTACCATGTGACACAGATGCTCCTCCAGCAGGATGACGTGGAGCTTGTAGAAATGAAGGATTATATACGCAATCCAAAGAAAAGCGGTTACAGGAGCCTTCATGTTATCGTGAAAGTCGGCGTGTATTTCAGTGATTCAAGGCGTGAAATCCCCGTGGAGATCCAGATACGGACGATTGCCATGGATTTCTGGGCTGCACTTGAACATCAGCTGCACTACAAAAAAGATTACAAAATGCCGGACGACATAAACAAGGAGCTTCGTTCCATAGCGGACACGATCAACGAAACCGACAAAAGGATGCAGGAGCTTGCCAAAAACATCCCGGATTTCGTAGATTACAGCTCGGTTTATTCTGACTCCGAAGAGATCCGGCAGGAATGATTTCACTTGTTTCTTTTTTTTATATTCGGGTATAATGCTATCAGGAGATTTTATGTCAGAGAAAAAGAACAATGAGGAAAAGAAAAACGGTAAAAATAAAAAGCTGGTGTTGATAATCGCCGCTGCCGTGTTTTTTGTTGCCGGGATTGTGTCCGGGTTTTTGATTGCATCGAAGAACAGGTCATATAAGATTGCCTTCTATGATCTTCCGAATGAAATAACGAAAAATCTTCAGGCATACGCTGAAAAATCCGGAGGAAAATTTTCCTTTTCATTTTTTGACGGTGAAAGCGGATTTTCGGTCGAAGAGTCCAAAAAATATGCCGCGGTATTTACATGGGACGGTGCGTTTGCAAAGAGCATGGCAAAATCGGCGAAGGATCTTCCTACAAGCCTTTTTTCACAGATGCCGTCTTCTTTGAGAAGGAGTGCGATGGTCGATGAAAAGCTCAGGCTTCTTCCGGTGCTTTATGACCATGTTCCGGTTTATTTTCTGAAAGATGAAAATGATGTGCAGTCTGCATTCAGCGGTCCTGAAACCCTTGCCCTTCTTGAAGAAAAGCTTGGCGGCGCAAAGGCAGATTTTTCTTTTGCATCCATAACGGCAGGCTCCGATGACGAATGTTTCTACGAAGTTTTGTCCATGTTTGCAGAAAGCGTCCTGGGTGCCGACGGATATAAAAACCTTGCGGAAAAAATACTCGAAAAAAAATCTTTCCGTGAAGTCCTTGATGAAACGGTCGGAAAAAACAGCGCGGGTGAAAATCTTTCGCTAAGAACGGTTATGGACAAGATTTTTGACTGGCAGTCACGCTCCCTGATCCAGCGCCAGTGGTATATGATTAATGAAGATGACCTTATGGCGCTCATGCAGC
>JAFPKH010000144.1:0-14371 GCA_017424825.1 Treponema sp.
AATTTTTTCACGGAACACAAAAGGCATTTCGCTAACATCCGACGGTGAGGAATTTCTTTCATATGCAAGACAGGTCGTTGAACAGGCTGATCTTCTTGAGCAGAGATATATAAACAAAAAGCCATCAAGACAGATATGCTCGTTTTCGACACAGCACTACGCATTCGTGGTAAACGCATTCGTCAATCTAGTGAACAAAACAGGAATCGATGAATATGACTTTACCCTGCGTGAAACAAGGACCTATGAAATCATAGAAGACGTGAGGAATTTGAAAAGCGAAGTCGGAGTAATCTACATGAATGAATTCAACAAAAAAGTATTGGGAAAACTTTTAAAAGAAAACCACCTGAAGTTCACTCCGACGTTCACGGCAAAACCGCATGTGTTCGTAAGCTCGACAAATCCTCTTGCACACAAAAGAAAACTCAGCCTGAAAGATTTGGAGCCGTATCCGTTTCTATGCTTTGAGCAGGGAGATTACAATTCGTTTTATTTTTCGGAAGAAATCCTCAGCACGATCGCGCGGAAAAAAACAATACACGTTTCTGACCGCGGCACATTGTTCAATCTTTTGATCGGACTGAACGGATACACAATCTGCTCAGGAATAGTCACGAGCGACCTGAACGGAACCCAGGTAGTTTCAATCCCGCTTGATGCACCGGGCAACGAAGACATGACCGTAGGATACATAACCAACGAAAGGACGGTCGTTTCACGCTACGGAAAAATGTTCATCGAAGAGCTTGAAAAATTCAAGAGCAAATCCATGAAGCAACATCAGCAGGGTTGTTGATTAGGCGTCTTCGTGGTAGAATCCTTGCGATGCGCATGAAAAACAAAGCCAGGGCAATTTTGGCGGCCCTCTTATTTCAACTTCCTCTTTTTCCGCTTGTATCTCAGGAAGCTTCAAAAACCCCTGTGATTACAAACGACCTAGACGAAGATTTTTCATTGTCAATGTTCACGTTGAAAGGCGTGTTCATGCAGCAGGACGACGGCGGTCTCAACATCAAGGATGTTTTTATAAGCGTCTTCAGCATCATGGCGGCAATTGCGGCGGCATTCGGAACATACAATCTCGTAATCTATCTAATCGGAAGAAAATCACGGAAGCTGCTTGAAGCAAAATTCAATGCCATAAAAAAAATCGCGGCGAGAACAAAACTTGACTTCATCTCCGAAGCAGATTTTTCATCCCTTATTGAAAAAGCGTTCGAGCTTTCAAAAAAAACGGACAAGCACACCGGACGGAGATATACAAATCAGCTGCCGGTTCTTGTCTACGGAATCTCAATCAAAATGGGAGAGGGACAGAAAAATGCCGCAATGCATTTTCTCTCATCCCTAGTTTACGACGTTGGATTTCTTGACATACCGAGCGAACTTTTTTTCGGGGAAATTTTGAACCGCAAAGAAAAAATGATTTTCAAAAAACACACGATATGCTTTGACAACAAAATCCCCGACATGCCGCAGGAGCTGTTCATCGAATGCTACGAAGCCTGTTCATGCCACCACGAAAATTATGACGGAACCGGTTATCCAGAAGGTCTTTCAGGCGGGCAGATTCCTCTTATTGCACGTATACTGCGCGTTGTGGAAAGCTATCTTTCGCTGATTTCAAAAGGAACCTATCACAAGGGGCTTTCAAAGAAAAAAGCTATAAAAGACCTTAAATCGCGCGATGGAATTTATGACGGCGCAATCATAGATATTCTTGAAGATTTAGTCTAAATAATGTATTTTATATGGAGATTTTATTTTACGGAGGATATGGCAATGTGCGGAATCGTCGGATATGTGGGAGAAAAAAAAGCGACTCCTATTTTGGTAAATGCACTTAAGATGCTTGAATACAGGGGATACGACAGCGCGGGAATTGCAGTATTCAACGGTGAAGATATAGTCGTCAGGAAAGTCAAGGGTGCGCTCAAATGCCTTGAAGAACACATCGCAAAGGAAGTCATCGAAGGATCGGTCGGAATCGGTCACACAAGATGGGCGACTCACGGTGAACCGAGCGACGTAAACGCACATCCACAGACCAACGTCAGCGGAACGATTGCCATAGTGCACAACGGTATAATAGAAAACTTCGCAAAGCTCAAGGCATGGCTCCAGGAACAGGGCATCGTCTTCAAAAGCCAGACAGACACTGAAGTAGTAGCTCATTTGATCAACTATTTCTATGAGCGTGACGGGGACATTCTTTCTGCGGTTCTCAGCGCACTCCACAGGCTTGAAGGAAGCTATGCGCTCGGCGTAATCTGCAAGGATTTTCCTGACAGAATCATTGCGGCAAGAAAAGACAGTCCGCTGATCATCGGTCTTGGGGAAGGAGAGAATTTCCTTGCAAGCGATGTACCGGCAGTCCTCGAACACACAAGAAAAGTTTATTACCTTGACCAAAAGCAGGTCGCAGTCCTCTATAACGATCATGTCGATTTGTACGATGATCAGGGTGCAAAAGTCATAAAAGAACCGAGCCATGTCGAATGGGACATTTCATCTGCAAAAAAAGGCGGATATCCTCACTACATGCTCAAAGAAATACACGAGCAGCCCAAGGCACTCACCGACACACTCAGACCGCGCATCGTAACAGAAAACGGAAGGCCTGTTGACATAAACTTTGAGGAACTCAAGCTCACGGGCGATGACTGGAAAAAAGCAAAGCGCGTAGTAATCACGGCATGCGGAACAGCTTACCATGCAGGACTCGTAGCACGCTATGCATTTGAAAAATTTGCAAGGATTCCTGTTCTTGTCGACGTTGCATCTGAGTTCAGGTACATGAATCCCATCCTTGACGAAGATGATATTTTCATAGTCATAAGCCAGTCAGGAGAAACAGCAGACACGCTTGAAGCAATGCGCCTTGCAAAATCAAAGGGAGCGCACATCATTGCAATCACAAACTGCGTGGGATCCACAGTGAGCCGTGAAGCCGACGACGTAATCTACACATGGGCAGGTCCTGAAATTGCGGTCGCATCAACAAAGGCATACACAACCCAGCTCGCATGCCTTTATCTTCTTGCACTCAAAAGCGGATTGTGCCGCGGCATCCTGAGCGAAAATGAATTCAGGAATCTTCTTTCGGAGCTTGAAAACATTCCGTCAAAAGTTGAGGAAGCTCTCAAAGACCAGAGCGTAATCCAAAAATTCGTTGACAGGAATTTCAACAAGTCAAAAGTATTTTTCATCGGAAGGCTTTTCGACAATGCAACGAGTCCTGAATGCGCTCTCAAACTCAAAGAAGTCAGCTACATGCACAGCGAATCTTTTGCGGCCGGTGAACTGAAGCACGGTCCTATAGCATTGATGGACGAAACTTCGCTTGTCGTGGGAATCGCTACGCAGCCGGATCTTTATCAAAAACTTGCAAGCAACATAATAGAAGTAAAAAGCAGGGGAGCTTCAACGCTTATAATCACGCAGGCAGACAAAGAGACATTCAAGGATTCTGCAGACGAAGTCATAACGATTCCGAAAGTGACGGATTCTTTTGCCCCGTTGATTTCAATAGTCCCGGGACAGCTTTTTGCATACTACTGTGCGGTAATGAGGGGAAACAACCCGGACATGCCCAGGAACCTTGCAAAATCAGTGACAGTGGAGTAAAAAATGGAATACTCAACATCAGAAGTTTTGAGCTACGTTGACGACAACGACGTAAAATTTATAAAACTCTTGTTCACCGACATTTTCGGAAATCTAAAAAGCCTCACGGTTCAGCCGTCAATCCTTAAATCAACGTTCGAGCAGGGAGTTTCATTCGATGCAAACGCCGTAAAGGGATTTCTGCACGTAAACGAAAGCGACCTTTTTATAAAGCCTGATCCTTCTACTCTTGCCGTACTTCCTTGGAGACCACAGCGCGGAAGGGTTGCACGGCTTTACTGCAACATAAATTATCCGGACGGAAAACCGTTCGAAGGCGACTCAAGGCTGATTTTAAAAAACGTGATGAAAAAATGCACCGACATGGGATTTGACGTAAAAGTCGGAACCGAATGTGAGTTCTATCTTTTCAAAACCGATGAAACAGGCTTCCCTACAAAAACTCCGAGCGACCTTGCAGGATACTGTGACCTTGCACCTTTGGACAAAAGCGAAAACGTGCGCCGTGACATAGTACTTACGCTTGAACAGATGGGCATCGCACCGGAAGCAAGCCACCATGAATCAGGTCCTGGACAAAACGAGATTGATTTCAAATATGACACAGCTTTGAGAGCCGCCGACAATCTTACGACTTTCAAAAACGTGGTAAAAACGATCTCAGCACAGGACGGATTTTTTGCATCCTTTGCACCAAAGCCATGGAGCGACAAACCGGGAAGCGGTCTTCACATAAATCTTTCTCTCTACAAAAACAACGAAAACTGCTACAGCAAAAACGACCCTGATTCAGAACATTTTACGGCCGGCATACTTTCACACATAAAGGAAATCACTGCGTTCCTGAATCCTCTGAAACAGTCTTACGAAAGATTCGGCTCATTTGAAGCACCGAAATATATCTCATGGTCAAGGCAAAACCGAAGCCAGCTTATCAGGATTCCGGCAGCATCGGACGACCGCTCAAGGATAGAATTGCGTTCACCGGACTGCAGCTGCAACCAGTACATTTCACTTGCATTGATCATTGCCGCGGGACTTGACGGTATAGAAAATAAAACTCCCCTCCCCCCTGCCGTTGATTTTGATCTGTACAATGCGGACAAAGACAAGACGGCCGGACTTGAACAGCTGCCTACAAATCTCCAGCAGGCGCTTTCTTTTGCAAAAGATTCCGGCTTTGTAAAATCTGTCATTCCTGCACTCACGCTGAACGAATATGTCGCAGAAAAACAATCCGGCGGAGAAATTGAGTTTTGGGAGATATAGATTTTTATGGACAATATTTTGATTGTCAGCAACACCGCCTCAACCATGGGAATCATTTCCGATTTTATGAGGAGCGAAAATTTTTCAAGGATAATGACGGCTCAGAACGGCTCCCAGGCAAGGCGCTATATAACCGAATCTGATTTTGATTTGGTCGTGATAGACACTCCCCTCAACGATGAGTACGGCGATGAACTTGCGGTCATGGCATCGGAAAAAACGACGGCAGGAATAATACTGATAGTGGACAACAACAACGTCTACGAGATTGTAAGCCGCGTGGAAGATTTCGGAGTCTTCGCACTTTCAAAGCCGACCACCCCGGACTTTTTTTATCAGGCCGCAAAGCTTTTGACAGTCAGCAGAAAACGCCTGCGCACCCTCGAAAACGAAAACACGCGCCTCCAAAAAAAGATTGAGGAAATAAGGATCGTTGACCGTGCAAAACTTGTCCTGATCCAAGTGCTGAAGATGACCGAAAACCAAGCCCAGCACTACATCGAAAAACAGAGCATGGACATGCGGCAGACAAGGTTGAACACTGCGGAAAACATATTGCGCACCTACGAATAAATCCGATGATTTATACTTGCAGCATCAGAACAAAAAAGCCGGCCTCATTTTTGAAACCGGCTTTTCTTTTTATGTAAGATTTAGTTTGCGTTTTTGTAGAGTTTTGCGATTTTGTCCTTGTAGATTTCAAGAACCTTGTGGCGCATCATCTCCTGCTTTGCGCTCAGCTCGACTCCGACTTCAAAATCTTTAGTGAACGTATCGAAGCGCGCAATTTTTTCAAACGCCTTGAATCCGTTTTTCGGGCAGACCAGACTATTGATTTCATCGGAAATAAGCTTTTTGAATTCATCACGCTGGAGAAGCTTTTCATACGAATCTTCGGTGACGTTGTTTTCTTTTGCCCACCCTTCGACATCTTCCTGGCTAGGCATGATCAATGCAACAAGATTGCGCTGATCCACGCCCTTTTCGTTTGTTCCGACTACGACAGCATGAACGATGTAGCGCGAAGTTTCAAGCATCTGCTCAATCGGAACCGGCTCTATGTTTTCTCCGCCCATAAGAACGATCGTGTCCTTCTTTCGGCCTCGGAGCTGGATTTCGTTATCTACGGTAAGGATCGCAAGGTCACCTGTGTCGAACCATCCGTCTTTGTCTATTACTTTTGCGGTAAGGTCATCGCGCTTGTAGTACCCTTTCATGACCGTAGGGCCGCGGAGCTGGAGATTTCCCTTGTGGCAGCGTCCCAAATCATTTCCGTCATCATCAACGACGCGAGCTTCAAGCCCACGGATAGGAGTTCCGACAGTACGGATGATAGGATCGACAATCGGACGTACACAGACGACAGGTGAAGTTTCGGTAAGCCCGTAACCTTCCACGATCTTGATTCCGCAAGCCCAGAAAAATTTATCGACCGCCTCAGGATAAGCCCCGCCGCCTGCAATACCGGCACGGAAATTCTTACCGAGCATTTTCTTGAGCTTTCTGAAAACCAAAAGATTTCCGAGCATCTTCGGTGGATAAAGAAGGAGCCACGGAAGGACGAGAACCGGCCACCAAAGACCAAGCCAGTCGTTTCCAAAGCGTGCGGCCTTTCTACGGAGCTTTCTGTCTATCGCGCACCAGAGCATTGACTCGCCGACAAAAAACTTGAACAGGGCACATGTGATGCCGCCTGTCTTGCGCATCTTTTTCCAGATTCCGTCGTACACCGCTTCCCAAACACGCGGAACGGCAGGCATAAGATGAGGGTTCATCTTTACGAAATCACCGAGCATTATGCTTCCGATCGGCTTACTGTAAATCATTCCGGCACCCTGGGTCAAAATAACGTACTCACAAGCCCTTTCAAAAACATGCCAGACAGGGAGAACGACCAAAGCCCTTTCACCCGGATTAAGGAAGATTCTTTCATTTATGTCGTCAAGCTGCGAAATGAAATTTCCATGCGTGAGCATTACGCCCTTCGGGGTTCCGGTTGTTCCGCTCGTAAAAATGATTGTGGCAAGATCGTCCCACTGGCCTTTTTCAAGCTCCTGCTCCACTACATCGGGATGAAGCTTCCTCCATTCATGTCCCTGGGCAACCACATCGGCATACTGGAAAACATCGATTCCCAAATCTTTTGCACGCTTGACTTCAGCTTCATCTGCCTTGTCAAAAAGAATCACTTTTTTTACGAGAGGAATCTTGTCGTGTATGTTAAGGAACTTTTTCAGCTGCGAATTATTCTCACCGATTACGATCTCACACTCGGCGAACGAAAGTATATATGAAAGCTCCCCTTCAGTAGCATCACAGCCGCGGGGGGTATCAACGCAGCCGATTGCAAGAAGCCCCATGTCGGCCTGTTCCCACTCTTTGCGGTTGTCGCTGATAAGACCGATTCTTTCGCCCCTGATTGCACCGAAAGACAAAAGACCTCCGCCAAAATCCAGGGCAATCTGATACATGTCGTGGAAATTGGTCTCCTCAAAATCACCGGAGGCATTACGTGAATACTGCGCAATCAATTCAGGATATTTTTCTGCTATTTTCCTGAGATTTTTCGGAAGCGTGATTTCAAATTTTTGTTTCGCAATCTGAAAGGACATTTTTTCTCCACCTTTTTATTTTCTTAATGAAATTATAGAAGGGTCAAATAAGAAATTCAATTGAAAAAGCCCGGAAAATCAGCATAAATTTTCAAAAAAGTCGCAATAATCCAATACAAGGTCTTAATAATCCAAGCAGCTGTCAGCAGGAAGAGCGCCTTATTATCTGGGCAGGAAGTACGGAATCAGCTTCGTAAGGGCCTCCCGTCAGCATGTCAATTACTGCGCGTCCGGTTTCAGAAGTTCTTAGATCCATTGTAGTGAGCGGAGGATTCGTGAATTCGGCAGCCTCTGAATTTCCCATTCCCATTACGGCGACAGATTCGGGAACCGCAATGTTTTTTTTGTTGAGAAAAGACAAAAAACCGGCCGCTATTTCATCAGAACCGCAGATTACGGCACTCGGAAGTTTTCCCTGAGAAACAAGTCTCTCCGCAATCTGATATCCGTCTTTTATGGAACGAGCCGGGAGCATCTGCATTCCGTCAACGCTGAGTTTGTTTTTCGTCATCTCATCCCTTATTCCTGAAAGCCTTTGGTCAGCCGGGCCTGCATAACCGATCGTCCTGTACCCCCTTGCAAAAAGATAATCAACTGCAAGGCATCCTGAATTGTAGCGGTCAAAAAACACGCACGGAAACAAGGGATTTTTCCATTCCACGCAGACGGTATTTTTAATCCTGCTCCTGATTTTTTCCATTATGATCGCTCCGTTGTCATCGGAAACCTGCTTTGACAAATCAAGAAGAATCAGCCCGCCGATTTCATCCGGATGGATCAGGCTGTTGAACAACACTATGTCGCTCAATTCTTCAAAAAAACGTATATAGCTGATCTTGCAGTTTTTTTCATAGGCCGCACTGTGAATCGATGCGATTATTTTTGACTGCACCGGATTTGAAAAAGCATCCGGTCCAGAAATGATAAGCCCGAAATGATTTGCGACATAATCATCTATACCGCGCTTGAGTTTTTGTGCCGACCTGTTTGCATGGTAACCCAGCTTGTCGATTGCATCTATTATTTTTTTCCTTGTTTCAGGAGCAATGCAACGTGTGTCCCCGCTTATGACATAAGACACCTGGCTTCTAGAAACTCCTGCTTCCCTTGCAACATCCCATTGCGTAACGCGCTTTTTTGATCCGTCCATGGATTTATTCTACATATTTTCAAAAAAAACTGCAATTTTTTTTACGGCGGTGATTTTCTTTGCATATTAATAATACGGAGAAACAAATGAACGAATACTTTTTCAAATTAATCAAAACGCTTACGGCAATTTTTTTGCTCGGTACAATCAGCTGCAGCGGATCATTTTCGCTTGAACCAGAACCCGGGAAGTCACAAAAAGAAGAGCTTTCCATCGTCAACTGGAACGTGCAGACATTTTTCGATTCAATCACGGACGGATGTGAATATGAAGAATTCATTTCAAGCAAAAAATGGGGCGCAAAACCGTATGCCGAACGTCTTTCAAGGCTTGCATCAGCAATAAAATCGATTGATGCCGACGTGCTTGTAATGGAAGAAATCGAAAACGAAAACGTCGTCCATGACATATCGAATTTTCTTGCAGGCGAATGGAACATGAAAAAAATCTACAGGTATGCATGCTTTGCAAAAGATGACGGAGGGTCGATAGGATGCGCGGTCATGTCAAGGTATCCGCTTGAAAACATGAGCGTACATTCAACTGAAGTGCGGAACGGAAAGACCATGCCAAAAATGCGCCCCGTAATCCAAGTGACTGTGTGCAAGGGAAACAAAAAGCTCTGCCTTCTCATAAACCACTGGAAAAGCATGAGCGGCGGAGAACAAGAAACCGAACAATGGAGGCTGCTTCAGGAAACCGTTCTTGCAGGAAGGATGGAAAGCATTGCAAACGGAGGATTAGCGGTACTTGCATGCGGAGATTTCAACCGTGACATAATGAAATTCAAGGAAGGGGAAAAATCCGGCTGCGTGCTTTTGAGAAACAAGGCGCATGAAGACTGCATCTCTGGTGCGGAGGTCATTTCCCCATGGTTTGACGGAAAAAATCTGGTTGAACCGGGAAGCTATTTTTATTCGGACGAGTGGAGCCACATAGACAATTTCTTTGCATACGGAGACATCGAAATAACTGATTTTCATCCTGTTACGGACGGCCCATGGTGCGACTGCGAAACCCATGTCCCTGAAAAATACCAGATATGGAAAGGCACGGGCTATTCAGACCATCTTCCGATTTTCTGCAGGGTACGTTTTTGAAATCACGTCAGTACATACACAAGCACAAGCCGCAAGGATCATTCAAGTTTCAAAACATATGCACCGGATTTTTCATCCAGAGGAAGCTCCTTTTTTGGAAAATCCACGGAAAGGCTGTCTCCGTAAAAAAGAGATGCACCGGTAACGACAAGAAGAAGCCCTATCTTTGAGCAGGCATAATATCCTGTCCTGTTGCCGGGAAGCCTTATCGGATCGCTGGCTATCCTGAAAACAAGCTTGTCCGGATCATCATCCTGCGCCGCAGATTTTTTCAACGCAAGGAACGAAAGCACCGCACGGTCTTTTGAAAGCTTTGATTTTTCGGAAATCTTTTTGAGGGCAATAGGTGCATCTTCCGTAGAAAAAGCAAAATTGCACCACTTTCCGCCTTTTTTTCCGTCCATGGCACAGGAAGCGCAATGAGTGCACGGAGAAACAGGCACATAATCACGGCGCATAAAAGCTTCGCGGATAAAGCTAAGTATTCTTGCAGAACTCGGGATTCCAGGCTCTATCAAAAGCACCCTTGTTCCGTCAGATTTTTGATCGGTATAAGGGAGTATGCTTTCAGTACATTTTTTCGCAAGATAATCAGGCGGCATGTTCCGGTCTTCCAAGATTTCATTGAACACGTTCGCGCATGAAACGAAAGATGCCTTTTCTTTTATCTCGGTTCCGAAATTTCCCTTGACGCGGATTATTTCCCACATCTGGCCGCCGAGGGAAACCGAAACCGTCATCATCAGGTTTTCGCCTATTGAAAGTGCCTGCGAAGAAATGTCCATGCAGTACCACTTGAGTTTTTTGTTCCTAAGCTCAGGTCTGGAAATATAAAGCGCAAGGGGAACAGTCAAAGGACCGCTCCCGACGTCAAGGCAGACATCATTTTCGTCCAAGTCCAAAAAATCAGCGGGCAAATTTGAAAAAAGCCGTGTGAGCCGGACAAGGTTCCACCACAAAAAATAATGGACATAGGCAGAAAGAGTTGAGGGCTGGTTCATGTATCCGAGCCTTCTTTCTCCGCGCTGGTCGGTAAGATAGTGGCTCAAATCTCGGATCTGGTCATACATCAAAGCCTTTTGCCTTGAGTTCAATGGATGAGTCGAATTGATCGTTTCCTGAAAATTCTCAAGGATTTTTTTTCCGTCAGCAGGAACGGAAGATGAATCAAGGAGCCTGTCCAGGCATTTTACAAAAACAGGATCCTTTTTTTGCCGGGCACTCACGGAAGACCTTGTTTTTTTGCGGAATCCGCTTTCAGCTTCTTCATGAAACTGAATCTTTTCCTTCTTTTTTGAGGCAGGCTTTGTCTTGGAACCGGAGAAATTTTTCCCCGATTTTTTTTCATACCACTTTGAGTTCTGCTGTGAATCCTGTTTTTTCATCTTAACTCTGGGATCCCCTTTCCCTGTCCTGCCATTTCTGACGGCTGGCTTTCATCTCAATCTGAACCGGAATCTGGGTGAATCCCAAATCTTCACGGATGCGGTTTTTCAGATAAGTGACATAGGATTCGGGTACATTTTCCGGACTTGTCGCAAAAATCACGAAATTCACCGGGTTCACGCTTGTCTGGGTGATGTAGCGGACTTTGAAATGAATCGCCTTGGTTGCCGGCGGCGGATATTTTTCAAGCCAATCATTAAGCGCAAGATTGAGTGACGAAGTTCCGACTTTTCTCGTAAGCTGCTCAAACAAATCAAGCGCGGTGTTCATGAGGTTTTTGATTCCGTCGGCATTTTTTGCGCTCAGCGTGACTATCGGCGCCCACTGCATCTGACCGAACATTGTGCGGATATATTCAAAGGCCGCTTTTTTCGCTTTGTTGCCCTGCTCTTTCATTGTGTCCCATTTGTTCAGGACGAATACAATTCCGCGCCCCCTTTCATAAGCAAGCGACGTGATTTTTTTATCCTGATCGGTAAGCCCCTCTTTTGCATCTATCATCAAAAACATGATGTCGCATTCATCAAGGGTTTTTATTGAGCGGTTCACTGAATAATACTCGACGTTTTCCTTGACCTTGACCTTTCGGCGGATTCCGGCAGTATCCAGAATCTGAATGTCTTTGCCGTTGTATCTGAAGCTTCCCTCAACCACGTCACGGGTGGTTCCTGCATAATCGCTGACTATGCTCGCGTTGGTATGCGTCAGTGCATTGCTCAAAGTTGATTTTCCTGTATTCGGTTTTCCAAGGATTGCAATACGTATCGGACGGTCAGTTTCAGAACCAGGTGTGACTCGTGAAAAATCAAGACCCTTGACCATTTCTTCTTCAAGCACATCCAGATTGTCACCGTGAGATGCAGAAATCAAAAGCAGATTCTTGAAGCCGAACTGCATGTAATTGTACGCAAGTGCCTCGTTTTTTCCGCCCTCTGTTTTGTTGACGGCGGCAATCAGCTTGTCCCAGTACGGACGCAGGCGCAGGATCAGCTCATGGTCTTCGGCCGTTATTTCGGCGGCATCCAGAAGCAAAAGTATGCGGTCGGCCTTTGCAAGCATTTCCACCGTCTTTTCAACTACAAGGTCATCCATTTCGCTTTCACGGCTGGTCATGTCCCTTGTAAGCTTGTATCCTCCGGTGTCCATAAGATGAACCGGTTTTCCTGCCAAAAAACAAGTGCCCTCGACAGGATCCCTCGTAACTCCGGGTGTCGGGTCGGTTATGGCACGCTTGGTATGGGTCAGCGCATTGAACAGCGTTGATTTTCCGACGTTCGGGCGGCCTGCTATTACAATCAGCGGAAGATTGAAATATGTCTGGTCAGGGAAAAATTTCTCGGACTTTGATTTTCTCTGGCTTTCCAGATCATCCGTTCCGGGAGTTTCTTTTTCTTCTATTTTTTCTTGTTCTTCTTGCTCAAGATTCTCATCCTGCATCTCATCAGCCTTCTTTACCGGCTTCGGTTTTGAGAAATCAGGCTTCATCTTTTTCTTTTTTGCCATCTGGTTTTCCTTTGCTATCAATAAAGCGATCGGCTGGAAATATTTTCCAATTCCTTTATGTTGAATCTTGAAAGAGTTTCCTTGATTATCGGAATCTGCTTCGGGGACATGCTCAGCTCACGGATTCCCATTCCCGCCAAAATTATGACGCTTTCTTTCCGCCCTGCCATTTCACCACAAGCCGACACAGAAATTCCTTTTTCCCTTGCATTGGCAATCGTATTCTGTATAAGCCGGAGAACTGCAAGATGGAATTCGTTGTAATAAGGCGTTACCGCAGGATTTTCACGGTCTATACCCAGCGTGTACTGGGTCAGGTCATTTGTGCCGAGAGAAAAGAATGCGCTCCGTTTTGCAAGGCAGTCCGAAATGATTGCGGCAGCAGCCGTTTCTACCATTATACCGATCGGAACGTCAGGTTTGAACGGAATGCCCTCGGATTTAAGCGACATCTGCACGCCCTTTGCAATTCCAAGGACGGTCTCAACCTGCGAAACGTCCGTTATAAGCGGGAGCATGATTTTCAAGTTTCCGAAAACAGATGCCCTGTAAAGTGCCCTGAGCTGCGCACGGAACATTTTCGGTGCATAAAGCGACATCCTTATGGCACGCAATCCCATAAGCGGATTCGGCTCGGAAAATGACGGAAGATCCTTGCAGTCAACAAGCTTGTCACCTCCGCTGTCCAACGTCCTTATCGTAACAGGTCTGTCACCCATCAGCTCAAGCACGTTTTTGTATGCCTGGAACTGTATTTCCTCACTGACCGATGCAGTAAAAGTGCCTCCTTCATCCGAAACCTGTTTTATTGCATCCATCAATAAGAATTCAGTGCGGAAAAGACCGATTCCGTCTGCACCTTCTTCCAATGCAAGCTTGGCTTCATCAGTAGTGCCGATGTTAGCATATAGTCTGAATTCAGTTCCGTCGTTCGTTTTGGCAGGCTTGTCCTTGAACTGCTTGAGCGCAATCCTGTATTTTTCCTCAGAGGCAATTTTCACGCGGTATTCGGTTACGGTCGCTGAATCCGGGTTGATAAGGACTTCACCAAGCTCTCCGTCAACTATAACTTCCTCACCGTTCTGAATCTGCCCCTGAACGTTCATTATTCCTACGACGGCCGGGATTCCGTAGCTTTTGGCCAGAATCGCAACGTGGCTCGCAAGTCCACCGTCAGTGAGCGCAAGTCCTGCAATCTTCCGTTTGCTCAAAATGACGGTGTCGCTGGTCTTCATGGATTTTGCGACAATGACAGAACCGTCTGGAACGGTGTCTATGTCAAACTCATGGAAATCAAGCAGCACATCCATGACGCGCCCGAAGACATCCTCGATATCCTGCGCACGTTCGGCAAGATAGTCGTTTCCGCTGTTCCTCAGGCGGTCGGCATACTGGGTCGTTTTTTCCGCAAGCACGGATTCCACGTTCTGCTTGAGTTCAGCCACCCCGTCATTGACTTCCTGGACAAAAACGGGGTCGGTCAGCATCAAAAGGTAGGTTTCAAAAATAACATTCTGCAAATCATTTTGCTGCTTCGTCTTCAAATTGGCATCAATCTGATTGTAAATTTTGGTACAAGCATCCTTGAACCTGGCCTGTTCACCAGGAATCTTGTCATCAGTCACAGCATATTTGGGGATTACCCTTTCCTGAGCTTCCGG
>JAFPKH010000145.1:0-8272 GCA_017424825.1 Treponema sp.
AACGAGCCTTTTTTCGGGACGGACACACGCTGGGAGCCTGTTCTAAACTAATTTTGTTGGACTCGACATTTTTAACTCACTAGAATCCGTTCCGCATAAATACTTTGGTTTTCATGCTGAGGCCCAGTGAAAAACAGCCCTGCTATCAAAACTGTTACCCGGTGGACCGCCTTGTGATGTCAAAACTGTTACCCGCATTGAGTTTTTCCCCAGATTGATATGGCCGAACAGTAATTTGTAGGGACTTCCACGCTACATATAGTGTTTCTGGACACATTTTGCTATCAAAACTGTTACCCTGGGAACCGCAGATTAATACCCGAAGCATTAATCTACGGAACAAAAGGTCCTCCATCCCTCAAAAAGTTATCAAAACTGTTACCCGCAGCATGTGTTTTTTATAGAAGAAAACAGAATAAAATCAATTTAACTATACAAATCTACAGAAATAATTTTGTTTACCGTGAAACATTTTTGCTAAAGTTTTTTCACGGACATGCCGATAGCAAAACTTCTCCATTCCGCCAGATTTTTTCTGGATTTCTTTTTTTCGGGTAACAGTTTTGAAAAAAATGCCGCTTTTTTGGAAAAATTTGGGCGAGTAACACTTTTGACAGCATCCAACAGCGATTAGAGTGGGTTTTAGGGATTTTTGGTAACAGTTTTGATAACAGAATACACAAAACCACGCTATATATAGTGTACAAATGACGAAAAATATCCATACAGCCATAGAAACTTGTTCCGAACCGTATCCTTAGGTAACAGATTTGATAACAAAAGTCCCGCAGCACAGGCGCATCCAAAGGAGGGGTAACAGTTTTGACAGCTTTTTACACAGAATGGCTGTGGATTATGCGCCCACCGGTAACAGTCTTGAAATCATGTTGAAAAGTTTCGCAAATCATTGTATTACATAGACTTAGAAAATGGACCAAAAAAACATGGGTAACAGTCTTGACATCAATCCGTCACAGTTTTGAAATCTCTTCTATATATACTAATAATTAACTATTAATATATAAAAGGCTAATAACAGAGAGCCAAAAGCTGTGGAAAACCCCGAATTTTGTTGTCAAAACTGTTACCCGATGGAAAAACACTCCTAAATGTTTGCTGTAATCAAGGCATACCTCTTGTCATCCTTCAGTACAGGTGTAGGACTTTTGTACAATGTTATGCCGCTACCGTCCGGAGAGATTGTAAACTTGACCTCGGGATAGTATTTTTCCTTGATTTCCTTAAGCTCATCAATCAGACGCTTGTAGTTGACCGATTCCTGGCTTCTGTTGGAATTTTCATCAGTAGGCATGAACTGCTCCACCAGCTTCTTCCTTGGCACAAAAAGGGGCTTTTCCAGACCGTTGTTGCGGTAGACAAGCCACGCATACAGGTCCTTCCCGGATGCACTGGAGATGTCCTTGTAAACGCTGTAGTCGATAGGAACTGCGTGGGCCTGGCAAAATCTGGCAAATTCTGCTGAAAGTATTATCTTGAACCGGCCAAACCTTGTGTCGTTGCCATCATCAACCTCCATGTACTGAACACCCTCCGTAAAACGGATATTTCCTGTGGAGCGCGTGGTGACTGTGACATCGCCCTTTGGAGCGGAACCCTTGTCGTACATGTCCTCAAAAAGATATGCGGCCTTAAGCTCCCTTATGCTCTGCTCGAACATGAAAGTTGCATTGGAAAAGCACTCAAGCTGCTCCTTTATGTCCCCTCCCCTCTGCTTTGGAAGCTGCATTTCCTTTAGGAGGTCCGAAAGCGTGGCATATTCAAGGTAGACCGGGGAATCCTTTTGCGTGGAAATCACCGCGTGCGTGGTCAAAAGGCTCAAAAGAAGCCTTCCATACTTGCCAAAAGGGACATTCTTGGGTGAAGTCAGGGTCAAAATGATTCCGTTGCTTCCCTTGCGCACAAAGACCGTCTTGTTCACGTTCCTGAATGGAAGCGACGCTGTTGTGAAAAAGCTTGGAATGTAGCTTATCTGCTTGGATGTGGGCCTTGAAAGCTCTATGGCGAACATTTCGTCAATGGAAGTGTCCTCCGATGATGCCGCCTCCGTGTTTTCCATTGATACAAGCTCCATGCTCTCTGAATTCTTGTTGTCAGACATACCGGCCACCTATTTTCGGAAGATTTCACCGTTACTGGTGATGTATGCCTTGCCAAGCTCCATGTCCTGCCTGAGATACGACATGGCCGCCCTGTAGGCTGTTGCAAGGGAAAATCCGTTGGAGCAGAAAAGCCTCCTGAGCTCGTTCCTTTCGTCCTCCGTCACGTGGATTCCGATAAGAACGTCCTTGCGCTTTTTTTCGCCGGTTTCCTGGGTAACAGTTTTGATAGCATCCTGATTTTGTGCCGGGACTTCCTCTTTTGGGCTTTCCACAGGGGATGCAGGCTGTACGGGTGCGCTTGGTGCAAGTGTCGTTGCGAAGCTCTGCATGTTGCTTGCGATTTTTTCTTTCTGAAGCTCCGCGAATGTCGGGTTTTTCTGGTGGACTGCCATTACATTAACCTCTCTACAAGACCTGAGATTGCGGCTACGGTCTCCGGTTTGGCGGAAACTGCCTTGTCGAATATATTTGTGTGGACGCTCTGGCTCTTGGAAAACGCAGGGTCCGTGGGGATTATTATGAAGTCGAACTTTCCGTCCGAGTTGATTGCGTTGAATGCCTCAAGGTACGCGCTTTGTGTTTTGAGCCTCTTGTCCTGCTGATTCAGCACGATTTTATGGAAGACAGGCTTCACTCCGTACTGTGCTTCGACCGGTGCAAGGTTTTTTATGAAGATTTCCCATCCGTCCTTGGAAAATTCGTCCAGCTTCAGAACCGGGACAACCTCGTTGCAGCCTATGAATATTGATTTCTCAAACTCGTCGAATGCCGGGGAAGTGTCGAATATGCAGTAGTCGAAATGCTTTTCAAGCTCCGGGAGAATCTGCTTCTGGAATTTGAAGGGATAATGCTCGTTCTTTGCAAACTGCTTGAGGCTTCCCCCTACCCCGAACGTGGGGATTACAAAAAGGTTTTCTATGTCCGACTGGTACACGCATTCAAGCACCGGAACCTTGTCATAGAGTATGTCCGCAAGCTCATGGTCAAAATCGTTCAAAAGCCATGAGCTTGAGTTTCCCTGAGGGTCGCAGTCTATGTACACGACTTTTTTTCCGCGCTTTGCCATTTCCACCGCAACCGATACTGAGATGCTTGTTTTTCCTGTGCCGCCTTTCTGCAGCGCAAATGCATAAGATTTCATTTTTCCTCCAGCAATGCTGATTATAATATGCGTTTAATTCTTTAATGTCAAGTTAATATTTTAACCGATATTAAATGATTTAATCTATGTTAACTGTATGTTATCTATGAGTTTAACTGTTTAATCATTAAACGGTTAAATTATTTAATATGCGTTTATCTTGTGTTATATGCATATTAAACGGGTATTTAATGAAAATTGACCTTCATAATGCGGTTTTGGGAGCTTTTTTTAGGAAAAAGGTAATCCATATCGAATGATGTGGAAGGACGCTGAAAATGAATTCTCGTGCGTTTGGCGGGAATGTCTGAAAGTATCTGAATACCGTGTTTTTATGTTGTATTTTCAATATATTGTGGTAGAATTGAAGGGGTAGGGGAGTTTTTATAGGAGGTTTTTTTCATGAAAAAAATGTGCTGTAAATTTATTCTTGCGGCGGCAGCTGTTATGACCGGCTTTGTTGCCTGCAATCCGTCCGTACCTGGAACGACGGATTCATATAAGGCCGGTGACGTTGCAAAAAGCTCTGTTACGATTGACGGCCGTGACATTCCAAAGACAGCTGAAGTCTATGCAACTCCGCCAAGAAACGTTACGATCACAGGAAGCAATATTGACAATGATTATCCGGGATTCAACGGAGTGTTTATCGAAGGACGCACTGTTACGCTCAGTCCGTTCATAATCGGAAAGTGTGAGGTGACCCGTGACCTTTACAAAGCCGTTATGGACAAGCCCGCTTATAAAAATGTGACGGTAGGCGGTACAAACTATACTTTGGAACCCGATCCTTCATATATCCATAAAACGAGTACAAGAACGCCGGTTAGTACGGAAACGGCCATGAATTTCCCGGTTGAATCTATAACCTGGTACGATGCGGTTTGGTTTTGCAATGCATTGAGCGAAATATGCGGATATACAAAAGCCTATGACATTACAATAACCGGCGTGGATGACCAGCATATTTCAAATGCGACCGTCACTCTGAACATGGATGCAAACGGCTACCGTCTTCCGACCGAAGCAGAATGGGAATTTGCCGCACGCGGAGGAGATCAGAGTAAAACGGAATGGAACTATACTTACAGCGGCGCTCCTTCATCACAGGGAAAAAACTACAAGGATGAATTGGATGACAATATTAACGCCGTGGGCTGGTATAAAGGCAATTGTGTGGAGGGTAATCCTGGATATTGCGCGCATGAAGTCGGACTTAAAAATCCTAACAGATTGGGGCTCTATGACATGAGCGGCAATGCATGGGAATTGTGCTATGACTGGTATGGTCCTATAGAAACGGGAACTGTAACGAATCCTACGGGACCTGAAACTAAGCCTGATACTAGCAACGGACGTGTTGACCGTGGCGGAAGCTGGAAAAACGGTGCCTACCGTGCATCCGTAAATCACCGCGGCGTATATAACCGCAATGATGATGGAACTTTTACCGTAGCGTGGACGGGAATAGCTGTGGGAGATACATCAGCGAGCAGTGCATATTACAGCGATGCAGTTGGATTCCGTCTTGTAAGGAAAGCACCTGCCGACTAAAAAATAAAGGCTGTCCGAAAACATGAGCTTCCGGGCAGCTTTTTTGTTTTTAAAATCCAAATCAGAAAAATCTACAGATCCTTGCGCTTTGTCAAAAGGATGAAAGCGACTATCACGCAGAGCAGGGGAGGGACGGAAAACAGCAGCCTCTCGCGGATTATGACATCCCTTGCCTGTTCAACTTCATCGGTGTATTTTATCCAGTCGATTCCTATTCCGGTTATGAAAACAGAGAACGACGTGGAAAGCTTCAGCATAAGCGTTTGGAGCGAAGAAATCATGCTGTTCTGGCGTTTACCGGTCTTTTTTTCACCATAATCGACGGCATTTGCAATGAAAACTGAAATCAACACGTATGCGATGCCCAGACCGAAAGCAAGGAAGAGGGTAGGGATGGTTATTGCCCAGAAGCCCATCTTTTTGTTTATGAAAACCATCACAAAAAATGCTATGTATCCGATCATCGCGCTTGCCGTACCGACCTTGAATATGCGGCGGTTTGAAAGTTTCTGCCTCAGAACCGGGTAAAAAAGTCCCATGCTCAGGAATTCGACCACGCCGACCAGAACCATGTATATAGTATAAAGCTTGTTGTAGTCAAAATCCTTGCCGAACATAGTCATGCTTATGTTTTCATGCTCAAAAACGTAGAGGACGAGGTTCATCGTTATGCTGATTGCAGAGAAGAAAAGTATGATGATTGCGGAAACGACGAGAGCCTGGTCATTGTGGAAAAGGGATGAAAAAATCTCCTTGATTGAAATATTGGAGCTTTCTTCATAGCGTTCTTTCGGAAGGTTTATGAATGTGATTACCGTAAAGAATGTGTACAGGGCAGCGGTTATGCAGGCAAAAATCATAAAGCCTTTCCTGTAGTTTTCCGGGCTGATTCCGCCTCCGAGCTGTCTTACGCAGAGCATGGTGAAAGCCGTTGCAAGACCAGTTCCGATTCCCGACATGATTCTCGTGAACAGAGTGAGGTTTTCCCTTGCACGTCCCGGCTGTGTGATTGCAGGAATGACCGACCAGTACGGTATATCGCTTATTGTATAGGTGATCCCGCAGAGGAAATATGTGATCGTGATGTAGACTTTTATTCCTGTCTGGTTGAGCTGGCTTGGAACCGTGAACATAGCCACTATGACAAGCGAATTGAGCACTGCACCGGAGAGTATCCAAGGCTTATAGCGACCGTGCTTTCCCTTGGTTTTTGCGACTACGGCGGCCATGATCGGGTCGTTGAATGCATCGAAGATTCGGGCTACCATCAGAAGTACGGCAACGAATGATGCGCTTACGTTGAGCACCGAATTGTAATAATAGAGCGTGTACGATGACACGAGGACATAGGCAAGGTTTTTACCGAAACCTCCCAGCGAATAACCGAAAATCTCTTTTTTCTTTAATTCTTCCATGAAGGGGATTGTATCAAAATTTACGCCGTTAGGGGAATCCCTGTTTTTATTTTAGGGATGCATTTATCCTTATGTTGGTAAGGGCGCACTGGTCACCGGTAAGGGCAACATAGAATCCAGGTACGTCCTCATTGATTTTTGTCACGCTCTTTATGGCTATTCCTCCGTTGACCGTATGCATGGTTATGGAATTTCCCTTGCGCTTGAAATGCACGGTACAGTTCATGCCTTTTTTGTTGAGTTCCTTCCATTTGTCCCAGCCTTCGAAATCTTCGGTTTTGTTGACGTTAATCTGGTTTTCGATGTATGAATGTGACTCCCAGTTTTCGCCGTCAAGACGCATGATTGTAAATTCGTTGTAATTTTTGCCGTTGACCATTCCGTCATCGGAGTAGAAAAGGTTTACGAATGGACAGTGCCAGACAAGCCGCGCGGTCGGAAGGCTTTTTGTGTGGAATGAAATTTCAAGCTCGTCTTTCAGCTTGATTCCTTTGGTCGCAGCGGAACGCCAGTTGTCAATCTGGATGTTCGGAATGTCTCCGGAAGGTCCTTCTATGAAGCTGATTTTTTCCGCAATCCTTGGGATAAAATTTTCGTCCACGCTTTTTTCATCCCTTTTTATGTCAACGCCGTAAATCTGGCAATGCTCGCCTGTAAGACCAAGATATACAAACCTTGTGCTGTCCGGGAGTGCGGTTATAATCCTTATGATTTTAAATCTGCTTGAAATTTCGATGAGAAGATGGTCGTCGAATCTTACGGCAGTTACCGTGTATTCCTGACAGGAGCCTGCTTGTTCGGAAACATGGCGTTCGCTTATTTCTGCCTGCATTTTACGCGCTTCCTTGCATTTATAGCTTCCGTCAAAGCAGATTTCACCGTATTCTGTATAGAACATTTTCTTTATCTTGTCTTCGGTCTTGTGGATCCTTGCGTCCAGTGAATCAAAAAGGACGAATGAAGGCATGCATTTTTCAGGCGGAAATCCTGCGGCCGGTTTTGAGTGCAGGGTGATTTTCGTCGGATTTTTTGTAATATGGATTCCTTCTGAATATACGGAACGGTATTCTCCGCATGCAAATCCGTCTTTTGCGGAAAGCTCGGCTATTTCACCGTGCTCCTGCATTTGATATTCCGTGTCCTTGTCAATCAGATGGAGCATCAGATTTGCGTAGACCGGGTCAAACTGCGTCCCCGAACCCTTGATGATTTCCTCACGTACAGTCTGCTGGGGAATCGGCTCACGGTAGCTTCGTTTTGAAGTCATGGCATCGTAGGCATCGGCAACCGCTATCATGCGGGCAATGTCGGGAATGTCGGTTCCTTTCAATCCTTCCGGGTATCCTCGTCCGTCGTAGCGTTCATGGTGATAGTTTGCGCCTATGCTCAGGTAAGGGGACTGGGTGATGCTCGAAAGAATCTGCTTTCCGATTACAGGATGCGTTTTTATGACGGCGTATTCTTCATCGGTGAGCTTTCCTTCCTTATTGATTATGCTGATTGGGATCCCGATTTTTCCTACGTCATGCAAAAGGCCTGCAAAATAGACTTCCTCGCACTCTTTTTCGCTTTTTCCTGCAAGAACGGCAATCCTCTTGGAATATTCTGCCACGCGTGCTGAATGTCCGTGGGTGTATGGATCCTTTGCATCTATTGCAAGGGCAAGTGCCTGGGCTGTCTGCTCGAACATAGTGTGCATGTTCTTCTGTTCTTCTTTGAGGAATTCAATGGTCAGCTTGTTCGCACGGTTAACGGTCTTGTTCATATCGACAAGGACGAAAATGTAAAGAAGCGCAACCTCTGCTGCAATCGTTATGTTCATGAGCGAAAGTCCGTATATGAAAACCTGTGCCGCCGCCGCGATTATCGGAATCACCCAGAAAAGAATCAGGGGAATTCTTATGCGCCTTGGTATGCGGTCGAAATTTGTAATCAGCACGGAAATCTGCAGTAAAATTGCGCATCCCTGCAAGAAATAGCTTATCCATAATCCCGGTGCACGGTGGTAGAGATTATTCTCGTCAATAGTATAGTAAAGTCCT
>JAFPKH010000146.1:0-5022 GCA_017424825.1 Treponema sp.
ATTCACGGTGCGGACGAACGCTTCCCTGAAAGCATTGAGGTGGGTTCCTCCGTCTGCGGTGTACTGTCCGTTTACAAAAGAAAAATAATTTTCGCCGTATGAATTTGTGTGGGTGAACGCAAACTTGATTCTGTCGCCCTGGTAGCTTCCGATCGGATAAAGGCAGTCGTTTTCAATTTCACGGTTGAGCAAATCAAAAAGTCCGTTCTCGCTCTGGAACTCCTGTCCGTTCAATCTGATTTTGAGACCGGAGTTGAGGTATGCGTAGTTCCACATCCTCTTTTCAACGAACTCCATGTTGAACGAATATTTTCCGAAAACTTCTTCGTCCGGGGTGAACTCAAAATATGTTCCGTCCGGCTGTCTCTTTTCAAGCTTTCCGGTCTTTTCTTCCTTGAGCTTTCCTTTTTCAAAAATCGCCTGGCAGTATTCTCCCTTTCTGACCGACACAACCCTGAAATATGAAGAAAGAGCGTTCACGGCCTTGGTTCCGACTCCGTTCATACCGACCGAAAACTGGAAAACATCGTCGTTGTATTTTGCGCCCGTATTTATCTGGCTCACGCAGTCCACGACTTTTCCGAGAGGAATGCCACGCCCGTAGTCGCGAACCTTAACAGTGCCGTCCTGAACAACAACGTCAATCACGTTTCCGAATCCCATGATGAACTCGTCAACAGCATTGTCGATGACTTCTTTCAAAAGCACGTAGATTCCGTCGTTCTGGTTTGATCCGTCACCAAGCCGTCCGATGTACATTCCGCTTCGGAGCCTGATATGCTCAAGGGAATCAAGGTGCTTTATCTGTGATTCATCGTAATCCTTGACCGGAGTTTTTTTCGCGGGAGCTGATTTTATGGCGGCTGTTTTTGATTCGGCAGTCTTTATGGGAACAGCCTTTTCCGCAAGCTTTGAAACTTTTGCGGGAGCAGCCTTGACAGTCTTCGCAGCGGAAGATTTTACCGCAGTCTTGGTTGATTTTGCGGCAACTGTTTTTGTACTTGTCTTGGTTTCTTTTACAGCAGATTTTTTTTCAGCTGTCTTTTTCGTTGATTTTGACGCAGCCTTTTTATCCGAAGCCGCGGCGGTCTTTTTTTCTTTAATTCCACCCATAGAATCCATTATAAAATTTTTAGGTCATTTCGTCTAGGATTTTCGGAATTTTCAAACACTTCATGTCGTCGGGGTCTTGGAAAATTGGCGGCTAAAAAGTTTAATCTTCGGTAACTGAAAATGAACTTATTGGACATCCGCTAACTTTGAAAATACAAGATTTAAAAGCCCAGACAACAAAATTGTCCGGGCCTTCAAAGTCTGGAGACATTCGAAAAACCATCTTAAGCAGCCGAGAAGGCTAAATGAGTTTTTATGCTTGCCTCTTATTTTTTTAAGATCACAAAGCTCAAGGCCTCCACGCTTGAAGGAAGTTTTGTGCTTTCAACCGGAGAGCCTCCGCTTACGTCAACGGATTTAGTATAGCCCGTGGTGTCGATTGCATAGCTTTCGTTCGTCGCGTTGAAATACACGAGGAAATCTCCGGCCGCATATTTTGTGATGCCCCTGACATTTTTTCCCTCGGAATCCTTTCCGTTGTCGGCGGTGGAATCAGTTTTATTTCCGAACGAATCCGGGTTTGCCTTTCTCAGAGCGATAAGCCCCTTGTAGACGTTGAAGACATCCATGTAAGTTTTTTTCATCGAGAGGTCTATCTGGTTTATTTTGTCGGACGCATTGTAGCTGTTTTCGTTTCCCATCTTTGTTCGGAGGAATTCCTGTCCTCCATTTATAAACGGTGTTCCCTGGGAAAGGAAAATGTACGCGGCGGCAAGCTTGTCCTGGGCAATAACAGTTTTGAGCCCCTCCGGACCGATTTCCTTAAACAAATCAGTACCGCTTGGAACGCTCGTCTTATCAAGATAGCTCATCGCAAGTTTGTCGAACAAGGTGTAGTTGTCATGGCACTCGGCGTAATGCAATGCGAGTTCCGGTTTTCCGGTCTTGTTCCTTGTTGTTGCGGCTCCCGTAAGACCGTTCTGGATTGCAGGATCGGCAAATTTTCCCTGGACGTGTCCCTGCTTGAATCCACCGAATTCCTTTCCCTTGATTGCGTCGCGGAAATCATCATCGAAAGCTCCGTAACCTGTTCCCGATGTTCCCTCGCCCGCTTTTGTGACTCCGTTTCTGACTCCCGAGTTTCCGCCTGTCCAAGGTTCTCCGTAGACCATGACGTTCGGATCAATCTTGCGAAGCTCGTCATAAATTTCCGCCATAGTCTCGTTTTCATGGCAGCCCATCAAATCAAAGCGGAATCCGTTTATGTGGTAATCGAGCATCCAGTGTTTGAGCGACTCGATGACATAAGTTTTTACGACAGAATGATTCGTGGCAATCTCGTTTCCGCAGCCGGATCCGTTCATGTAGTTTCCGTCGGACATGCGGTAAAAATATTCGGGGACAGTCAAATCATAAAGCGAAGCCTGGCCTGTGCCGCTCGTATGATTGTAGACGACATCCATGTTGACCGCGATTCCAGCGTCATGAAGTTTTGAAATGAGAGTGCGGAATTCTTTTACCGCCTGTGTTCCGTCCTCATAACCGGCTGTCACATAGCGTCCCTCGGGAACATTATAATGGTAGGGATTGTATCCCCAGTTGTAATTTTGATCGGCATTCGTTTCGGCATAATCAAACGAAGGAAGAATCTGAACATGGGTCACGCCCAAATCGATAAGATGATTTATAAAGTCCCCGGAATTCGCAAGGTCCAGGAATTTTCCCGTCGAGTCGGATACAAAAGCCCTTGACCAGTCGCGCACATGCATCTCGTAAATCACCGCGTCGGAATATTTTTTCGTCTCGCTTCCTGATTTTCCGAACGGATTGTAATAGCCGGACGCACTTCCCCAGGATTTGTCGTTTTCACCGGAAACAAGAGCGTCCGAGTCGGAATTAATGTCGGCAAGCTGGGATGCGACCGAATCAGCACTGCATGATTTTGCCCAGATATCACAGACATCGCTCGTGGCACCGGGATTTGCAATCCTGTATTTGTAATATTTGAATCCCGATATGTCAACGTCGGAAGCAGTCCACACACCTTTGTCGGTCTTTGTCATCTCGAGCGATGAATCCTCTTTTGAAAGTCCGCCGCTTGTTCTGAAAAGAAGGATTTTTACGCTTGAGGCCAACGGTGCCCACATTTTGAACGAAGCTTTTGATCCGTTGATTTTGACTCCGAAATCAGTGTCGCTTACGGCATAATAGCTGTCGATTACGTCACCGGTTATCGGGCAGGAGATTTCCTTTCCGCCGTATGAAACCGTGTATGGAGCGTTTTTTATGTTCCCTGATTTTAGAGTGATTTTACGAATGTTCGCGCTTTCAACTTTAAGGTTTGCGCCGGTTGAATCCGTTACTTTGAGCATTGATTTATCGACCTCCTTTATCCTGCTTGTGGAAATTGCAATCTCGTTTTCCGACAAAAGGCTCGCACCGATTATGCCGGATGAATTCTCGTAGCTCGTATAATACTGCTTTGGATCTGAAAAATTAAAATAGAACGTGTTGTATTTTGAAAGTTCCTCTTTCGGAACAATCACGTCATTCGTCTGGGGCGAACCTGAGTCCTGGACAAAAAGAAGCCCGAAATCAAATGCGGTGTCAAGCTTCATGTCGCAATAAGAACCGTAGGCATCCGATTTTGAAAGAACGAAATCTCCTCCCGGCCATCCGTTGGTGTCGTAATTCGAGTCACCCCCGGCACCCCTTTTCCATGCCCAAATCTGCCATGTCTGATCAGCAGGCTTATCAAGAAGATAGATTCTCCAGTAACCTTCGTCAGGTCCCTGAACAGACTCCGCAGATGCAGCTTGTACAGCTGATGCCGGCTGATTTGATTTCCCCGACTTTCCGCAGGCCGCAAGAGTTATTGCCAGTCCGATTGCACATGCGACGGCAAAAGGATTCCTTTCAAATTTTTTCATTTTTCTCCTCCAAAGACATCCCGAAAAAATTCTTTTTGCAATGAATTTTTCAAAACGCATGTTACAATTATAATCTAAGTGCGGTAAAAAAAAATGAATGAAAGTTTTAATTTATATAAGAATTGTTTGAAAATCTATTGCAAGTATTCATAAAGAATGTAGTCAAAGGTGAGTTTCTTTGTCTTTATGGCATCGCGTTTTTTTTCAGGGCTCCGGTCTCTCTGCTTCCGGTGAGGTTGAAAAGTGTGAATTCGGAAATGAGCTAGTCAAAAAAAACTGCACAAAGAATAATGCAAGGAATATCAAAATGAAAAACATCTTTCATCACCCAGATTTTTTATGCGGTATTTTTAATCAAACGGCACAGTTTTAATGCGAACTTTCAAACACCCTTTTCAGATAAATGTATTCATAAAGTATATCATCAAAACATTCATAGCCGAACACCTTGTGGACCTTGGTCACCCTCCACTGCTTGATGTTTTCGGTGTGCGGGAAAGGGGTCCAGAACAAACGTTTTGAGAAATGGCGGACGACAGTTTTTTTGTAGAGAAATTTCTGGTCGTTGAATCTCTGGCTGATTTTAAGCTGGCGTGTGGTGCTCTTGATTATTGCGCTCTCGTCGGCAAAGGTAAGTTTCTTTGTCTTTATGAGGTCGCGGCTTTTTTTGAGAAGTCCAGTCTCGCGGCATTTTTTTAGGTTGAATAAAATCACCCCGGCATTGATAAATTTTCTGATAAAAAATAAAATCAGTTTTCCATAGTGGTCGGGAGCTGCGGCATATTCATAATCCGTAACATCGATGTCCCAGAGCTTCCTTATGTCCGCATTGAAAAGAAGGTCTATGTCAAGGTAAAGAATCTTGTCCGGCATATCGGGAACAAGGTCTGCAAAAAGACGGAGCAAGGTATACGGCGAGCAATAGCACTGTTCGTTCGGACAGCCGGAGAATTCTTTTTTGTAGATTTCACCCACATCGATTTTCACAACGGAATTTTCTTTGTTATAGCTTTTTGCAACTCCGTCAAGAAATTTAATC
>JAFPKH010000147.1:0-3263 GCA_017424825.1 Treponema sp.
ATAACTTCCTCCGGCTTTGTGTACTTTGATTCCTCTGCCGCAACATCATCCTCCACACCGCCAAGAACACCAAGCTCCGCCTCGACAGTTACATCGTGTGCGTGGGCATATTCGACGACCTGCTTTGTGAGCGCAACATTCTCGTCATAAGGGAGTGCTGAACCGTCAATCATAACGGAGGAGAAGCCGTTGTCGATGCAGTCCTTTGCGACCTCAAAGTTTGGACCGTGATCCAGGTGGAGGGCAATCGGAATGTCGCATCCAAGCTCGTGGGCATACTCGACAGCACCGCGCGCCATGTTGCGGAGGATGAACTTGTCGGCATAGTTGCGTGCGCCCTTTGAGACCTGAAGAATTACAGGTGACTTTGACTCAACGCAAGCCTGGATGATTGCCTGCATCTGCTCCATGTTGTTGAAGTTGTATGCAGGGATTGCATACTGTCCCTTCATTGCAGCTTCAAACATGTGCCTTGTGTTAACGAGACCGATTTCTTTGTAACTGAACATAAATTACTCCTAATCTATTTTTTTGATAGATAACATATACAGAATACACTCTTTGGGACTAAAATGCAAGGTTAGTGAACGCTATCGTGAAAAAAGTGCATCCATAGGTGCCTCTACCGTAATGATTTCACCGGTCACAGGATGCGGAAAAGCAAGGGAAACCGCGTGGAGCATTATGCGTCCGTTGTTTTCGGAAAATCCCCTTATGCCGCCGTAAAGACCGTCACCAACGACAGGAAGCCCGGCAGATGAAAGATGCACCCTTATCTGATGCGTCCGTCCGGTATGTAGAATGCAGTCAACGTAGATAAATCCGCCTTTTTTACCTGCAACGAAAAAATCTGTCCTTGCATACTGACCGCCTTTTTCTTCCGGAAGGATCCCTATCTTGCACTTCGCTGATTTTGCGGAAATGCGTCCGATGTAGTTTTCCACGGTAAAGGATTCCTTCACTGATTCCGGCTTGCTTGAAAAGCACACTGCCCTGTATTTTTTCTGCGCCGTATGATCTTCAAACATATCGTGCACCTTTGCGTTCACTGCCCTGGTCTTGGTAAAAAGAAGGGTTCCCGATGTCTCGCGGTCAAGCCTGTGCATGATTCCGGCATACGGAGGATTTCTGAGCGTAGGATTTTTTTTCCATAAATATTCGACCACTGCCTGATGCATGGAACGCCGGCTTTTTACGACGGTTTCTTCGGTCGGAATAAACGGAGGCTTGTTCACGACTATTATGCTTTCGTCCTCAAAAAGAACGTCTTTCTGCTCAAGGGTAAAATCAATATCTCCCGGATCTTTTTCGTAAAAAAACTTTTCCTCGTCTATCAAGGCTTCAACTTCGCTTCCCTTTTTCACGGTGAACGAAGCTATCCTGCACTGCCTTCCGTCAACCTTCACGGCACCTGCAACTATAAGCCGCCTGATCTTGCCGTTGGAAATCTCCTTTCCTGAAAAGCTTTCTGGAATCTTCTTGCGTAAAAAAACATTCAGAAAACAGTCTTCCTGCAATGTCCATTTCAAATCCTTCATGAGCGTAATTCTACAACCTAAGAATTCATTGGTCAACGGGAACATTCAAAAGTGAATTTTTTAGAGGTGAGTTCCGCTAATAATTCGATTAAAAAATGACGCAGTCTGGCTTATAATCTATCACATGGAAAACATTAGAAGAGTTTTTATGAAAAAGGCTGACTGCTCGCTTGATCTCGGAGACGGAAGCGAACGCGGTTTTTACGTCGATCAGGATTACATACTCCGCAAGCTGCACAAGCCCCACCGTGGGATATCGCTCATGTACACATATTATCCCACAGACGAAGGATGGCCGTTACGGGCAAGCATTGCATTTCCGCAGAAAACACCGGGCGGTGCGTGGGACTATCCGTATGAAGATTATTTTCCGTACAGGGGCGGCGTTGAAGGACTGCGCGATGACGAGCCTTTCAAGTTCATGAAAGAAATCCGTGCGCATGGTCAGGATGTGGTTCTCACAATGACTATAAACCCGCTTTTGGATGACGAATACATAATCGCCGTGGCAAAAGATTTGCGTCCTTACGGCAGGGTTCTTCTCAGGATAAACCATGAATGTACAGGAACATGGTTCTGCTTCGGAAAGCGTGCTGATTACCAAAAGGTCGCCGATTTCTTCGTCAGGTGCTGCAGGATTTTCCATAAGCATTCACCGAACGTAAAGCTCATCCTCTGCGCCGGCATGTGGGAAGAGGAAAGCGGAAAGATTGAGATGGAAGACATTTTCTTGGAAGCGTTCAAGGAAGCAGATTATTGGTCGGGTGACCAGTACCTTGCGCTCCACTGGGGATGGCCTGCGGACGTGGCTTTAAAAGGCGGAACCACATTCGCTTGTCATGACGTGGATGCAGTGTATGAAAAGGCAAAGAACACATGGAAACGACTCAAAACGATAACCGGTCAGGAAAAACCGATGCTGCTTTCAGAGCTGAATGCCGACGGTGACGTTACGGGTCCTTATGAACAGGCCGCAATGATGAAGCACTTTATGGAACGCCTTCAAAAAGATGAGGAAAAATGGCTGAGCGGATTCACTATGTACCAGTTCAGGGACGACGGAAGGCTCGGGCTTGAAATAACCGACCCGAACAACAGCGGCATAGGTATTGAGCAGCCTCTTCTTTCAGTCTACCGAAAAGAGCTTCACAAGGATTTTTTCAGCAAAAAATTGATTTCCGGGGAACCAGTTTCCCTTCCCTGCACCCTGAGATGGGGAAATGCAGATGATTCAGACGGAATAGAAACGACTCTGCACCTGGAAAAAAATCCGCATTATGCAGAGCTTTATTTTGATTCCCCCGACCTTCTGGACATGAACCTCATGATTGAATTCGGCGGATACTGGTTCTACAAAAAACCGGGCGTAAAATGCATTGACATGATGAGCCGCTTCTTCGACAATCCCGTATCTTCACCGGAAGACATAAAGCTCAGGATATTCGCTCCACCGGCTTCCGGCATGAACAAAAGCGAGGGAGGAAATCCTTATGAAGATGCAGACGGCGACTGGATGAACAACCAATACACCGAGCTGAAATCATTCCCAAGGATAAGGATTGAATATGAGCCTGTAATGTAAGTGAATCACCAACCCCGCCGCAGAGCAATACGCCACCTTGTGGCACGGTATGGTGTTCTCATAAGGTATTGCAGTCGGATTTAATACCCCTTGTTTCGCCCCTATTAGCAACGCAGTTTCAAGATGAGGGGCGGGGTATTAAA
>JAFPKH010000148.1:0-17302 GCA_017424825.1 Treponema sp.
AGGATGTTTTTCTATAAGATGGCAGATGTCCCCGTCACGCAAAAATAATCTTTCGATCTCCGGGCTTCCTGCATAGAGCTTTCTCTTGAAATACGGTTTTTGTATTTCTGCATAGAGCTTTATGGCCTGAGGAATTTCAGATGCATTTTCAAGTGCCTTTTCAAGCTTTACGATGCCGGATTCTGCTTCACCTGTTTTAATGAGCCTTTCGTCATCAAGCGAAAAACGTCCTGCACCGGAATGCGTGTCAATCAACGTGAACGGCTTGTCTTTTTTTACAAGGGACTCAAGTATTGCGGCAAGGCATGTGTGCTTCAATATGTCGCCGTGGTTCCCTGCATGATATTCGTGCTGATATGAAAGCATCAGAAATTATTCTCCATGTCTTCAAGTTCTTTAAGCCATGCCCTTGAAGAAGCGTCGCTAGGCATCCTCCAGTCACCGCGCGGTGAAAGGCTTACGGTTCCTACTTTGGCTCCGTCAGGCATACAGCTCCGCTTGAACTGCTGTGAAAAAAATCTCCTGTAAAAAGTCTTGAGCCATTTCATTATGATTTCTTTTGTATAATCAGTTCCCTTAAAAGCTTGTGTCGCAAGGAAGAAAATCTTCTTTGGTGAATATGCCCATCTGAGCGCATAATAAAGGAAAAAGTCATGCAGCTCATAAGGACCGACTATTTCTTCCGTTTTTTGGCTTATGTTTTTTCCTTTGGGCGGAATCAGCTCCGGGCTTACTGGTGTATCAAGTATGTCGTTTAGGACCAATGAAAGATCTTTGTCACCGTCAGAGGATGCTTTGTCGGCAAACCATTGCACTAGATATCTCACCAGCGTTTTTGGAATGGAGCCGTTCACTCCGTACATGCTCATGTGGTCTCCGTTGTAAGTGCACCAGCCTAATGCAAGCTCGCTCAAATCTCCGGTTCCGATTACGATTCCGTTGGTCTTGTTCGCATAATCCATTAGAATCTGAGTCCTTTCACGTGCCTGGGAATTCTCATAGGTCACGTCATGATTTTCAGGATCCTGGCCTATGTCTGAAAAATGCTGGTTCACCGCAAGCTTTATGTTTATCTCCCTAAGCGATGCACCTGTTTTTTCGGCAAGCGCACATGCATTTCCGTAAGTCCTGTCCGTAGTGCCGAAGCATGGCATAGTGATTGCCTCGATGTTTTTTCTTTCTATGCCGCATTTGTCAAAGGCATACGCCGTAACCAAAAGGGCAAGTGTGGAATCAAGTCCGCCGCTCAGACCGATTACAGCGCTTTTTGCGTTTATGTGCCTCAATCTTTTTGCAAGACCTTCCGCCTGCATTTCAATGACCGCACGGCATCTTTCCTCACGTTTCTTTTCATCGGAAGGAACAAAAGGATGCGGGTCGATGAAATCAAAGAGCTTTTTTTCTATAGATTTTTCATCATCTTTTCTTTCTGCAGTAAAACCGATTCCTTCATGAGTTCTGATTTCCGGCGCAAAATCATTTTCAGCGAAAGGCACGCACACAACCCTGTATTCATCGTATGGATCCGGGACGTTGTTTTCTGCGCAGCATCTGAACGTTGTTGTCCTCTGCCTGTCCTTTGCAAGACGCTCCAGGTCAAGGTCGCAGAACAATATTTTTCCGCAGTCACCGAAAAGCTTTGATTCTGCCTTTATCGTTCCGTTCAGCGCAATCAGGTTGTGGCCGGAAAAAACCATGTCGGTCGTGCTTTCATCATGGCCTGCGTCAGAGTATATGTATGCCGTCACTGTTTTTGCGGAGTGTGCGGAAACCAGCATTCTCCTGTAATCTGCCTTTCCTACGACTTCATTGCTTGCGCTCAGGTTTGCTATCACGGTTGCGCCTGACATTGCGGCTTTGGTTGAAGGGGGTAGCGGAACCCACACGTCTTCGCAGATTTCAGTGCATACCGTAAGCAGCGGATTGTTTTCGTCCTGAATGAGTATGTCCGTTCCGAACGGTATCTCCGGGAATTTTTCGGAAAAGAAAACCTCCCTTTCCATTTTTGAAGATGCAGGAGCAAACCAACGCCTTTCATAGAATTCGCTGTAGTTCGGTATGTATGATTTTGGAATTATTGCAAGAATCTGACCCTTGAAAACGTATGCGGCACAGTTGTATATCGCGCCGTAAGATTCAAATGGAAGACCGACTGTAAAAACGACGGACGTATCTTTTGTCTGGCAGGCGATTTTCTCCAATGCATCTTTTGCGCTCTGCTTCAATGCAGTCTGGAAAAAAAGGTCAGCACAAGTGTATCCGGTTATGCTCAGCTCAGGAAATACAAGGAGCCTTATTTTTTTTTCATCGGCTTCCTTTACCGTCTCGATTATTTTGTCAGCGTTGAAATCACAATCAGCAACTTTAAGATCCGGTGATGCGCACCCGGCACGGAGTATGTCATAAGTCATGCCGGAAGTATACAACAAAAGAGGCTTCTTGGGAACATGGAAAGCAGATTTCAAGCAAAAGGAGCTTTCTTCTGCAATCTGATTACTGGAATTTTATGTTGTCGTCGTGGGCTACTGAAGTGAAAACAATCCAGTCTCCGTAGCTGTCAAAATCCTGTTTTGCCCATACAATTGAGCATATTTCGGATGATTCCCAGACCATTACACGTACTTTTACGCCTGATTTAAGCTCTCCGTCCGGAAAATACATGCTGTATTCGGGGTCAAGTATGGAATCGTTTTTATAATCTGCATATATCGTGCTGATTCCGTCTTCTGAAGGTTCGCCGAGAACTGCTTCAACGGTTTCTACAGGCTGACCAAGATATTCGTCAACTTCAAGATAATAGCTTTCTTCTTTAGCAAAGCAAAATCCACCGCAGACGGCAAACAACAGGGCCGCCGTGCATTTAAAAAAAACATTTCTGCCTTTCATTTTCCCACCTTCTTGAACACATATCGTCCGTACTTATAATAATCGGCATATTTGCAATGCCCTTGACACAATAATCCTGCCATGATAAATTTTTGACCTGATTTGGAGGTTTTTTAATGAACAAGGCAATAGAAACTTTGCAGGCACGCGGATTTTTCAACCAGTGTACTGACTTGCAAGCCCTTTCCGACAAAATGGACAAAGGCCCGATAACTTTTTACGTAGGCTGTGATCCGACCGGTGCAAGCCTTCATATCGGACACATGGTACCGTTCTTCGCTTTCCGTCATCTGATCGGATTCGGTCACAGGGGAGTCGCACTTATCGGCGGAGGTACAGGAAGAATCGGTGATCCGAGCGGAAAAACCGAAATGAGAAAGCTTCTTGATTACAGCCAGATTGATGCGAACGTTGAAAGCATAAAGCGTCAGCTCGACAAATTCCTGGGCTTTGACGGTGAGCATGCTCTTGCGGTAAACAACAAGGACTGGCTCGAAAACCTCAACTACATCGATTTTTTGCGCGACATAGGATCATGCTTCAGCGTAAACAGGATGCTTACTTTTGAAGAATACAAGCTGCGCCTTGAACGCGGACTTTCGTTCATTGAATTCAACTATCAGCTTCTCCAGGCATACGATTTCTACATGCTCCACCAGAAATACAACATGGATCTGCAGATCGGAGGTGCCGACCAGTGGGGAAACATCACGGCAGGAGTTGACCTCATACGCCGCAAGATGGGAGGAACCACGGAGCTTAACAAAGAGCATGAAGTATACGGACTCACGTTCCCTCTGATCATGCGTGCAGACGGAAAGAAAATGGGAAAATCGGAAAAGGGAGCCGTCTTCCTTGATCCTGCTCTTACCAGCACATTCGATTTCTTCCAGTATTGGCGCAACGTTCCTGATGCAGACGTACGGAAATTCTTCCTTCTCTTTACGTTCCTAGAAATCCCGGAGATTGATACGATCTGTGCCGGGGACATAAACGCCGCAAAAGAAAGGCTTGCGTATGAAGTCACTTGCGTAATCCACGGAAAGGAAGAAGCTGAAAAGGCTCTTTCAGGTGCAAAGGCTGCATTCAGCGGAGAAGGTGACAAGGCTTCCATGCCTACTGTGGAGCTTCCAAAAAGCAGCTTTGAAAACGGAGTGAACGTATGCGATCTTTATTTTGACACCAAGCTCTGTGCAACAAAATCAGATGCAAGGCGTCTTATACAGCAGGGCGGTGCAAGCGTGAACGGAAAGCAGATTTCCGACGTAAAGGCCGTGCTGACCATTTCTGATGCAGATTCAGACGGAGAATTCGTCATAAAAGCCGGAAAGAAAAAGTTTGCAAGGGTAGTGCTTAAATAGAGCATCAGCATATTGAATAAATAAAAAAGAGACTGCTTTCGTTTTTGAATGCAGTCTCTTTTTTTGAAAGATTGTAAGAAGATATAGGATCAGCTTTTTTTGAAAAGCCCCTTGAAGAACTCCCCGATTTTTTCGAAAATCCTGACAAGAAAATTCAAAAAACGCCTGAATATGGAAGGATTTTTCAGCTTGTTAAGGCGCTTGTATCCTTCCAGAAGCTCTTCATCAGTGAATTCCTTCCTCTGATTGTTTTCTTCTATTTCCATTTCGAGCTTTGTCACCGGGGTTATTTCCTGAGCGAGAATTATCACGTCAATCATAGGCCAACCGAGTGCTTTTGCGGCTTCAAGCCTTCTTTCCCCGGCAATCAGCTCATATTTTGAATTTACGGTAATAGGGTTCATGAGTCCGTATGTCCTGAGGCTGTCCTTCAAAGGGCGCAGATCTCCCAAATCCTTGCGGACTCTTTTTTTCACCTTGATCTTGTTTATGTCAATATGCACTACGTTCATATGCCCCTCCGCTATAAGTCACCAGGGTTTCCGAAGAACTGCGCTACTCAAAGAATGACGATAAATCGTCATCAGAACTGCCTGCCGCTTCCGAAGAATTTCCTGCTGATTCATTTTCGACAGTTTCTTCAGTTTTCTTAGGCACATCTGCACTCTGACTGCTTCCACCGGAGCTTTCGGTGCTGTCTTGTTCCGGCTCATCGTCAGTAACATAATCAGAGAAGAATGACTCCCATCCTGAGTTCAAATCGGATGAATATGTTTCATCACCCAAATCTGAATCGCCACCGAAAAGATCATCCAAAAGCTGCTGTTTTTCAGCACTGTCAGTGAGGATATCAGGATCAATCTTGAGACCGTCCGCAGTGCTCAGCTTGTCATATTTCAGAGCGTACATAATCCTTTCAAGCTCGAAGCGTGACCAAGCGGTTTTTTCAGCAGTCTGATACAAGTGGACTTCACATGTGTCAGTAGGCTCGGTTCCCTTGTAATAGTAGCCTTCAACGGTCTTAGGACACTTTGAGGTTGCAAGGCATCCCGTTTCGGAACATACCTTTGCGGAAACTATGCCGCCCGGAACTTTGTCAAAGAACGGCTTGTACGGCTTTCCGATGTGAATCTCATGCATGAAGTCACCCCATGCAGGAGCTGAAAGACCGGAACCAGTCATTGAAAGACCAAGTGATTCTCCCGGCTTGTCGAAACCGAACCAGAATACAGAAGTATAATAAGGAGTGAAACCGACCGCCCAGGCATCAGCCCAGTTCTGCGTAGTACCGGTTTTTCCTGCGACAGGCATATTGAACGCCTGGCCTTTTTCATTCTTGAACGTGAATTTATATCCGCTTCCCTTGTTCTTTCCGATTTTGTCCAGGGTTGAGCTGAAATTTGATCCGCTAGAGAGGGTTCCGTTTGAAACCGTCTTCTTGAGCATCTCCTGCATGATAAAGGCGTTCTGCTTTGAAATGATCTGCACGTCATCGCCCTTTGCCTTCTTTTTGTTTATGGTTTCCTGCTCAACGTCGATCACTATGTTTCCGTTTTTGTCTTCTATGTTCCTTATGCAGATAGGAATTACTTCCTCACCGTTGTTGGCGAAAATGGCGAATGCCCTTGCAAGTTCTATAGGCCTTACGGAACATACGCCGAGACCAAGCGCGTATACAGGAACGATGGAGCGTTCTTCCCATTCTTCCTGAGGAATTCCCAAGAGGTCGGTTGAACGTGCAATGGCGGCATCGAATCCGATCATGTCAAGTATCTTGAGGGCAGGGATGTTGAGTGACGCGGCCAAGGCATACCATACTTCGACTTCTCCCTTCCATGATCCTACGTAGTTCTGCGGGAAATAAGGCGTTCCTATTTCATTATAGAATACGACAGGCGTATCGCTTATAGGCGTTGTCATCGTTACTACCTGAGCATCCATGGCTGCCGAATAATACAGCGGCTTGAATGACGAACCAGGCTGAAGGTATGACTGAACCGCCCTGATGTACTGGTTTGAATAGTCGAAAGTGGATCCTCCGACCAAGGCATCGACGTATCCCGTCTTGTTTTCAAGAGCGACCATGGTTCCTTCGACCACGGAAGATTCCTTGTTCTTGTTGCGTATCGCATGTCCTTCCGAAACTATCTCGCCCTTAAGTCCGCTCATTCCGGTCATCATCGCAACGATGTCGAGCATAGGCGTTATGTCTTCGGAGAATTCTTTTTTGGAAAGTGCTTGGGTTCTCTTTTCCCCGGTCTTGATTGCCGGAAGGTTTAGAGAAAGAGCAAGAAGTTCCGTCAAAGGAATGTAGCTGCTGAAAGTGCTTCTTCTTGATGTCGATATATCCCTCTGGTGGACTTTGTTCGCATATTTAATGTAGTCGGCCATTACGTCTTCCGCCACTTTCTGATGCGAAAGATTGAGCGTTGTGTTGACCGTAAATCCGCCTGTATAGATGTCGTCCGTTCCGTAGAGCATTCCGTTCAGTTCACGGCGCACATATTCGCTGAACCAAGGGGCGTTGTCTATGCGCATCTGGTTTACCGTGGCATTTGACCTCAGATAGTCGAAATTTGCCCAGTAGTCGTCAAAGCTTTCATCGGCTTCTTCACGCGTAACGTATCCTTCTTCAACGAGAGCGTCAAGAACGTACTGCTGCCTTGACATGGCCCTGTTTGGATAATCGAAAGGATTGTAGTAGGCCGGGTTTGAAAGCTGTATTACGAGGATTGCGGCTTCAGCAGGATTGATGTCCGTGGCATCATGACCGAAGTAGTACTTACATGCGGCATTTACGCCCGAAGTTCCGCCTCCGAAATAGATTCTGTTGAGGTAAAGCTCAAGGATCTCATCCTTTGAATAGCGCCTTTCCATCTGTATTGCCCACCAAAGCTCGCGCAGCTTTCTCATGACTGTCATGTCGCGGCGGTCTGCATACAAAGTTCCTGCAATCTGCTGGGTAAGGGTGGAACCTCCTCCAAGGCTGTTGTGGGTAAGAACACCGACAACGGCACGGAAAAGGGCTTTCATGCTGAATCCCGGGTGATCATAGAAAATCTTGTCCTCACGTGTAAGGAGGGCATCGATAATCTGCTGCGGCAAATTCTGGAATGCTATGAATTCACTTTTCTGGTCACTGGAAAACTCGGTTATAAGCTCACCGTTTACGTCCAGAACCCTTGTGGGCTTGTCAACGTCGAATTCAGTGAAATTCTCTGTGTTTATGGTATTTTTCGTTACGGCCAAGCCTTTACCGAGAGCGGCACCCAAAAGCGCGGCAATGCACAAAAGCAGCGGTAAAAAAACAAAAGGCCAGATTTTTATTCTATCTGCAGACTTTTCCGCTTGTTCGGAAGAAGCCTCATTTTTGAAATTATTTCTCCATCTCATAACTATAAAAATCTAAAAAAAAACAGCGTCTTTGTCAACTGCATATAAGTGAACCTTTAAAAATGAAATTCCGGAGGTTCCTGATAAAAAGAAATGTCCAAAAAGCTCCGCTGTCTGGATGCAGGCTCTTTGGACATTCCGTTCAACATTGCATTTCTTCCTGACTCACAGGCTTATTTCAGCGAAGTGACGGACGAAAGGTCTTTGAGGTTGAGGAGTGCGACCTGGTTTGAAGCCGTAGTCACAACGATTCCCTTTGACGTTACCGTTATAGGTGTATCCGGGCGGACTGAAACCGGGCTCTTGAGGAGAAGCTTCAGTGAGCTGTCATATTTTGCCACTGACCAGCCGTTTCCGTTCTGGATCACGCAGTAGAAATCATCGCCGTATTTTACGAGGACTGAATCTTCCGCAACGATTTCGTTTCCTTCTGCCATAAGCTCAAGCGTGAGGGCATCAAGGAGACAGAGCTTGACCGCCCTGTTTGAAGCGTTGTTATCGCCGCAGATCGCCACGTATGACGCTATGTTTCCGGCTTCGTCACCGTCGTTGGAATCTTCCATGACCGGGATGATCGTCCTTCCCCTTATTACGGTTACAGGTGATTCATCAAGGATTTCTCCGGTTGTTGAATCAATCTTCACGAGACCCGTCAAAAGCTTGTCGTCATCCACGAGCTTGAGTCCCACGACTGCGTTTCTGTTGTATCCGTCTGCAAGTGCCTGTTCAAGCGTCTTCTGCTGGTCTTTTGCAATTTCGGTCCTTTCTTTCTTTGCTTCAGAAAGCTTTTTGTCTGAGCTGCTCTGTGCTTTTGCTGCCTGCTGCTCTGCCTGCTGGACGGCCTGTTTCTGCTCGTCGGTCTTCTGCTTTTCAGCGGCTGCTTTTTCTTTAGCCTGATTTGCCGCTGCCTGGCTTATTTCTGCCCTCTGCTTGAGAGCTTCGTTCTCCGGGTTTGCGTCAGAGGCTGCCTTTGCCTGCTGTGCGGTCTGCTGTGCTTTCTTTGCGTCTTCGTTTGCTTTGTCGGACACTGCCTTCTGCTGTTCGAGCTGGCGGTTGAGTTCAGCTGCATCAGATGCTGCTTTCTGTGCCTGATCAGCAAAGTTGCTTGCCTCGCGCTCCTTTATGTCGACCATGTTCTGTCTTTCATCAACGCCGCGGTTGTCTTCTTCGCGCATTGAATTAATGACGTTTGAATCGCTGATTATGGATGTATCGACGGTTGAAAGCCCTCCGTTCACGTCATAGAGAGGAATCACGATCTGAGTGTTTCCCGGCCATTCGCTCCATTTTGTGCTGAGACCGCACTTGTCTTCGGTGAGGTTCCTTACTACTGCATCCTTGTACTTTGCCTTGAACACTGCAAGATTCTGCCTGTAGACGGCATTGTAGACGGTGATGAAAGTTGCGATCGTGGAAGCGTCGGATTTTTCATATCCGTATGCGGTCGTAAGGTATCCGATCAGAATGCGGCGCAGGTTCGTGATGTGGTCAACCGATGCAGTGCCGTTGAGTATGAATATGTCTGCATCAAGTTTCTGAGATTCAGATGAATCGACAGCATGGATTACGGAATATTTTGCACCGCGTCCATATGTTGCGGAATCATTCACGTTTTTTGCGACCTGTCTTCCGAGATTGCGTCCGATTTCAGTAATTGCATCGGCTGTTTCAATCAGAGCGTGAGGTCCTGAATAGTTGTCAAAGGAAATGACTTCGCCGCTTGTGCTGCGGATTTCGTCAATGTTTACAGTTAAAGCTGCGGCGGCGGCAATGACTGTAAGTGAAAGTGCACCGGTCACTAACCATTTGCTAATTTTCATAAATCCTCCAATTTTTCCCGTTTTGCCGGATGGACTTTCAGTTCAGTTCCAGCAATCCATTTCCATTATACAACGTTTCTTCATAAAAAAGAAGTGGAAATTACATATTTTGACGTAATGCTGTAAAAAATTTGAAAAACAGGCGTTTACTGCTCCGAAAGGATTTTCCTGAGCTTTTCAAGGGATTCCATTGCGGCTGTCCTGACCTGAACCGAATACCTGCTGTTTATCATGGCGGTGAGGATCGAGCGGCCTTTTGCATCGAATGCCCTGCGCCCCATGAAACTGCATATTTCCACGGCGGCATCACATATCATAGTGAGTATTGTGTCGGCGCCGTTGTATTTCAGGACGATTTTCTCCATCTCCGAAAGCATGAGGAAGTCCGGGTCAAACGCCGTCTTTCCTGCTGTTTTTACAAGTATTTCCATTCTGCGTGCGTCTGTCGTTCCATGGATAAGCGATGCGATGTTTTTCTGGAAAAGCCCCGTACCGGATTCAGCTGCAAGATCGAGTATTTTCGAAACATAGTCCATGTCGGACGAAAGATAGGATTTTTCGGTCTGCGTCTGCGAAATGCTCTGGAACCATGCGCCTTCAACCGCACCGATTTCATCCGTGAGCATGGAAAGCCATTTTTTTTCTGATCCAGAGAAATCACCTTCGGAAAAAGCTTTTTTCACACAGGAAATCTGGTCAGCGGTAAAAAGCCCCTTGTATGCGTTCCTTCCTGTATTGGGATCCATCTTGTCATAAAGGGCGGAATAGTCGCCGGATGGAGGAGGGTCAAATGAAAAACCGTAGAGAGAAGGAATCTGCTTGACCCTGTATGATTCTATCAGCCAGTTTTTGGTGCAGAAAAAAAGATGCCCGTCATCGGATGCAGAGACATAATCCCACTTCCGCTTTTGATTGAGCTTTGAAATCCACTCAGGTTCCCCGGAAAAAGTATAGCATACGGCATAAGAAGAATCCGCGGTCACAAGACCCATGGCATTTATGGAAATGTACCCGGCAGATTCGGTTCCGCAGAAAATGCTGAATTCGGAAATGGTCTTTCCTGTTGCCGCATCAACGTTCAGTGCTTTTTTACCGCTCAAAATCAAAGTGCTCCCGGAAACTGGATCATAAAATATTTTGACCGGGCTTTTCGTTTCGGTATCGGTCATCCAGTCATAATACACAGTGCCGCAGCTTCCTCTCATCAGCACGGCGCTTCCGTCTGAAAATCCGATTACGGCTCCATAAGGCGTGGTCCTTGCATCGGAAACGGTTCCCGGAAGGCTGTAATAAAAACCTTTTTCCCCGAACGGACTGACAGTAACCATGACAGTATTTCCGTCCTCATCTTTTTTTTCCATAAATATGACAAGAGTGCCGTCATCAAGCTCCACAGGATACAGGGAACGGGAGATTCCGGGAAGGTCAAGCGTCCATCGCCTTATGCCCTTTATTCCGAAGCATGCGGCTTTATCGTCGCCGAATGCATAGACCCTGCCGTCCTTTGCCGCAAAAGCCTCTTTCGTTATTTCGAATCCCGCATCCGATTTCCAAACCACGGAACCTCCTGACCTGAGCATAAGCAGTTTTCCGCCCGGTGATATAAGATAGAGCATGCCGCCGTGACCGTTTGAAAGGAGAGGGCATATTTCTTCTTCGAATTCTTTTTTCCAGATTATCTTTCCGTCGTTATTGAAGACAGTGATTATATTTCCTTCGGAAACCGCAGCATATCCGTCTCCGGTGAGCAGAGGGGGTGAAAGGACTTTTCCTGTTAATGCTATTCCCCAGCTGAGCTTTGCAGATGCAAGGCTTACTGTCTTGAGACCCGGAAATTCCTGGCACGGAGCCATTACGGACGGAAAAAGAACCATTACGGCGCAGAAAAAAATCTGCATGTGCCGGTGAATTCCAGTCCGTTTTCTCAAGAAGCAGTTTACCATCGCACCTTCCTCGAAATCACCTTTCAAGAACGGCAAGGCTTTCTATGTGGCTTGTCTGGGGATAAAAATCCAGGAGCCAAAGTTCTTTGAGCCTGTAGCCGCCGCGTACCAAAAATTTTACGTCCCTTGCATGGGTCGAAATGTCGCACGAAAGGCTTCTTATTTCAGGGATGCCGGAAGACGAAAGCCACCGGCACACATCTTTTTCCATGCCGCTTCTCGGTGGATCGACCACTGCGGCATCAAAACCGCCTATCCTTGAGACAAGCGGGTCAGCATGATACTTGACCCAGGTTTCGCCGCTCAGCCCGAAGCTTTCATGGGATTTTCCCATAAGATTTTTTTCGGCGTAGACAAGGGCATCACGGTTATGCTCGACAAGGACCGTATGCTCGAAATGGTCTGAAAGGAAAACCGAAAAAGTTCCGCATCCTGAATACATGTCAAGGACGTTTTTTCCGCTGAGCCCCCCGGTTATCTTCGGAACGGCCGATTCAAGGACATCGATGTTGGACTGGAAAAATCCCAGCACGTCGAATGAAATCTCTTTTCCGCAAAGACCAAGAGTGCACATGTTTTCTTCAAGAGAAACGGTACCTTCGAACCTCGGACGGATTTTCCTCATTTTTTTTCCGCCGCTTTTTTTGACGGGCCTTTCTGATTTTTGCTTCGAAGCTCCGCCTGCAATTATTATTTTATCATAACCTTCTGGAATTGAAAGTATTTTTTCAGATCCGAACACTTGTATGCGTCCTTCAGGTCTTTTGTCGAAAGGTATTTCCCTAAGGTATGCATTTATTTCCTCTGAGGCGCACGGGCAGCATTCAACCGGAATCACGGTGTTGGAAAAACGCTGCATAAGCCCTCCGTCATGAAACTGGAATCTGTTCCTGTAGCCGGATGGAGAGCCGGAAATCACTTTTATTTCAGGAACGTCGACACCCTCACGCCTGAAAGCTTCCTCAAGGATTGACGAACGCAGGGCTGTCTGGAACTCCTGGTCTATGTGCTGCATGTTGCATCCGCCGCATATTCCGTAATACTTGCAGAACGGTGCAGTGCGGTGCGGAGAAGGTTCCAGAACTTTTTTTATCTTTGCGGTAGAAAAATCCCTGTTTTCCTTTTCGATTTCCACTTCCAGCCTTTCACCCGGAACCGCATAGGGGACAAAAACCGTTTTTCCGTCGATTTTTCCGATACAATCTCCCCCATATACCATTTTTTCTGCTATAATAGTTGTACTTGACATTTTTTCATTATAACAGAGAACCGGCGTTTTTTCAAACCGGCAGGGCTTACAAAAAACACCGGAAGGGAGGATTTTATGATTTACGAAATGAAAGTCATTTCCATGAGCGACGGAAACAAAAATGTTTTTCACAGATGGCTTCCTGACGACCGCGACAGCATAAAGCTTGTGATGATCCTGAGCCACGGAATGGCGGAATATGCTGCAAGATACGGCAGGTTCGCATCGACCCTCACTTCAAAAGGGATAGCCCTGTTTGCCGAAGACCACCGCGGGCATGGTGAAACCGCAGCTCTTGCAGAAAAAGAAGGAACCGGAAAATTCGGCTATCTGAGCGACAAGGACGGATTTTTGCGCGTTGCAGAGGACATACATGAAGAAATCCTCATGCTGAAAAAAGAATTCCCGGATAAAAAGATTGTGCTTTTCGGTCACAGCTTCGGATCCTTCGTTTCACAGTGCGTGATCGAAAAATATGGTCAGATTCTTGACGGATGCGTGCTTTGCGGAACTGCAGGCCCCCGTCCTATGACCATTGCGTTCGCCAAATTCGTGGGATCGCTGGTATGTGCGTTCGGCGGAAAAAAGAAAGAGTCAAAGCTCATAGACAAGCTTTCTTTCAGTCCGTACAACTCAAAGATCAAAAATCCCCGCACTGATTTTGACTGGCTTTCAAGGGACGAAGCTCAGGTTGACGCATACATAGCCCATCCATGGTGCGGATTCACATGTACCGGTGAATTCTACAGGGATCTTTTCAAGGGACTTTCGCTTATCCACAAAAAATCAATGATGGCTTCTGTGCCTGCATCTCTTCCGGTGCTTTTCATAGACGGAACGGCCGATCCAGTCGGAAACTACAGCAAGACGGTGTCTGCACTGGCAGAAATCTACAAAAAGAACGGCGTTTCTGATGTGGAGATAAAGCTGTATGAAGGCGCGCGCCATGAGCTTCTTAACGAAACGAACGGTGCGGAAGTGGAAGGCGACGTATTGAATTGGATGGAAAAACACTTTTTCTGATACGGCAATCTTGCTAGACATGACGGCTTGACGCTTTTCTGCTTGAACATTAAAATGGTCTGCACTGTGCTTATACGTTACTCTACCGACAGCAAGGGCAGACCTGTACAGAAAGCTGTCATATATACAAAAGAAGAACATAACATTTCACTCAAAAGAATAGACGGGGACGCGGTTTATGTAATCCGCAGGCTCAGGGAAACCGGGTTCGACGCATACCTTGTCGGTGGTGCCGTCCGTGATCTGATCGTAGGAAGGACACCGAAAGATTTCGACATAGTGACCGATGCAACTCCAAGCCGCGTGAAAAGGATTTTCCACAACTCACGCATAATAGGAAGAAGATTCAGGCTCGTACACGTGATATTCGGACAGAAAATTTTTGAAGTCAGCACGTTCAGGTCGATATGCGAAGGTTCGGTCGGAAACGTTTTCGGAACCATGGATGAGGACGTGCAGAGAAGGGATTTTTCGCTCAACGCCCTCTACTATGATCCGGTGAAAGAGCAGGTGATAGATTACGTCAACGGTGTGAATGACATAAAAAAGGGGGTCGTCCGTCCGGTAATTCCGCTCGACAGGATATTCATAGAAGACCCGGTCAGAATGATCCGTGCGGTAAAATACAGCGCCACAACAGGCTGCGTGCTTCCGTGGAAACTTAAGAGAAAAATCCTGAAATCCGCCGATCTTCTTTCACCCGTTTCACCTTCAAGGCTTACCGAAGAAACATTGAAGATAATCAACAGCGGGCATTCATACGCCATAGTTTCAGGATTGATGGAAAGCGGGCTTTACCTCTATCTGCAGCCGGCCGCAACCAACCTCATGCTTGAAGACAAGAAATTCTGCGCCTCATACATGGATAGCCTCAAAGACCTTGATTCGCATGTATCGTCATGTCCTGACTCAAGGCTCGGTGAAAGGCTCTATTTTATACTGAAAGATTTCGTTGCAAGCCTTACCGACTGGGATGCTGAAGTTAAAGGAGGAAGTGCAAACGCTGACCTCTACAAAATGACATGGGCAAGATGCAGGAATTTCATCCTCCCGATGAATCCCCAGAGAACGGAACTTGATTTTGCGATAAAGAAAATCCTTGACGGATACGGAATCCACATAAAGCAGGCAAAAAGAAAGACCAGGATCGTGCTCCCGCCGGAAGAAGACTGAAAATCAGCCCGGATTTCATTTTTTCCTTGTCTTTTTCTTTGCTTCAAATCCGGTTATTTTGTCGATTATAATGTTCACGTCCTCGACGAGTATGCCTGAACTGCGCTCAAGCTTGTCGGTAATGCACTGCTGAAGGTCGCGTATCAACCCGGTAAGCTGCCGGCCGAAAGGAACGTCTACCGTGACTATCAGCTTGTATCCGCTGGAGCTTGTTTTTATTGTAAGCTTTTTGATGCTGACCTGATCGTTGAATTCCTTGACGTATTTTACGACCATCTGCGTAACTGCCGCTTCGGACAATTCAACCCGGTCTTTCTTGCTGAATTCAGGTGCGACTATTGATTTTTCCCAGACTTTGGAATCTGAAGAAGCATGTTTTTTCAGCTTTCCCTTGCGCGTAAAAAAATCATGGAGGGATTTCACGAAAATCTGAGGATAGCTCTTTTTTATCTGCACCGCCGCAACCGGGATGACATGACGACCCTCGACGTTCCTGCTGTGGATGGCAGCCTGTATTTCCTCATCGCTTGCAATGCTGTGTATGTCGATTATCTTTTCCGGCGGAGGAAGCTGCAGTCTTTCGGCAATCTTTCTTGCCATCTTTTCGCTCGTGCCGATTATGAGGATTTTTTTGATTTTGTTGACCCTTATGGCTTTTGCAACTTCGTCACGGTATTCCTTGTCGTCGAACAAAGCGATGCGTACTGCACCCATGTACGTTTTTTCATGCTTTGCCGTGTGGCCTGCTATGATCTTGTCGTCCTGGATCAAAAGACCGTCGTCGATGAGGGCAGTAAGACCATATTTCTGAGCGACAAGCTTGGCATGATAGCTTTTTCCGGTGCCGCTCTCTCCCACTAGTGCGTATATCGTAAATTTCTGTTTAAAAAATATTTTCAGTATTTTCATTCTTTTTAAAAAATTATAAGTTGTCCTGTTGATTTTATCAAGTTTAAATCAATTATTTTTTTGAAATCATCAGGAATGGGGCATTCCAAAATAGGCGGAAGACCAAGCGGATTTTTTTCCGGGAATTCAAGTTTCGCCGCATGCAGGTAAAAAGTGCTCCCATGACCGCCGTATGCATTGTCCCCCAAAAGCGGGTGTCCGTGAAAAGCTGACTGGCATCTTATCTGATGTTTTCTTCCTGTGTCTATGCGGTATTCCATGAGGGTTATGTCCAGGCCGTCCTTTTTTCCGTATGCGACCGGGCGGGCGTGCGTGACCGCTTTTTTCCCTGAATCTCCGTCTTGAACGACCTTCACCCTGTAGAATCCTGAAATGCTTTCACCGTCAGAAATAAAATCTTCCCATGACTCGGATTTTTCAAGCTTACCCTCGGAAATCCCAAGGTAGGTCTTTTTTATGAGCTTGTCCTGAAGGGCTTCGGAAAACCATTTTGCACCTGTAAGGCTCCTTGAAAATGCGACCATTCCGCTTGTGTTCCTGTCAATCCTGTGAAGGGGACCTGATCTGAACGAAATGGAATCTTCCGCACCGGAATTTTTTCCAGAAATGATTTCACAAAGGCTCGTTTCCCCCGATGATGAAGGCTGCACGCTGATTCCGCGCGGTTTGTACACGACAAGCACATGCTCGTTCTCAAAGACAGTCCTTATTTCCGGAAGGCGGGCAAGATTTTTTTTTCTTCCTGCGCTTTCCACGGAATTTTTTTCCAAAAGAAAAGCCGCAACGGAGATTACGTCTCCCTCGTGTACTTTTGAATCGGAAGATGCTTTTTTCTGGTTCAATCTTACAAGTTTTTTCCTTATAATTTCATGGCAGTTGATTTCCGGGCTTTTTTCCAGAATCCTTTTGACAATCCTGTCCAATCTGCGTGAATCATCGTCCCTGCCGGCCGTAAAATCCTTGAAATCCATACCATATAGTTATATAATACAAAAGTTACTGTAGTCTAGGGAAAATCCGCTAATCCTTACGCTGATTATACGGAGCATGCTAGACAAAACTTATTAATAGGATAGAATATAGCTATGGATAATACGAAAGAACAGATAATCTCTTTTATCAGGAATCCTGTGCTATTGTCTTGCATTTTCAGCTGGTTGTCGGCTCAGTTCATAAAAACGCTCATAAACCTTTTTTCCGGTAAAATCCACAGCGTGCAGGAGCTTTTCGAGCTGCTCATCTGGAGAACGGGCGGAATGCCTTCAAGCCACTCTGCACTGGTGGCCACGCTTTGCACGACCATAGCGTTCCGTTCAGGAATCAACAGCGACGTTTTCCTGCTTTCATTGGGATTTTTCATGGTGACGATCCGTGATGCGGTGGGTGTAAGGCGCGCCAACGGAATTCAGGCAAAAATCATAAACAAGATAGGCCGCTCTTTGGCTGAAAAAAAGCTCATAGATGATTTCAAGCCGGTCAAGGAAGTCAACGGGCATACTCCTGCGGAAGTAGCGATAGGATGCCTCATTGGATTTTTCATAGGCC
>JAFPKH010000149.1:0-3339 GCA_017424825.1 Treponema sp.
GAGGCAATTATTCAGGAAAAAACGGATGAAGTCATTAATACATACAAGCGTGGCGATTTGTTGAAAATGCACACTTATAACGATGCCATCCGCCGAACTGTGGGAAGTTATGTCCTGTATCCTGGTAATGAAAATAACTCTAAACGAAACGAGCAGGCTTCTGTTTATGATGAGATTCTTCCCGGTGTCGGAGCATTTGCAATAAGACCGGGAAATGAAAAAGCGGGACATGAAGAAATTAAAAAGTTTGTAAGGCAGATTATTGATTTCAAGGCGAATGAGGCCAGCAGAAAATCCCGTGCAACTTATTTTGAGAATATGGTTATAACGACACCCTCGGAAGGAAAAGAGTTTATCGCTGAAAAATCCTCAAATGATTATCAAATGATTGGTTTCATCCGCAATGAATACCTTAATTTTCTCGTCACTAATCAGTTGATTCCTGTTACAAAAGAAGATTTTTATTCCAAACAGAATCAAACTTTTTATTTTTACTTCTATGCAATCAAAAGCGGAAAGGTTTATACAATTCACAAAGAAAATATCTTAGGCTTACAAATACAGATATAAATGAATGTAAGGATGAGTACGGATATAAATTCCAGCATTTGTTGCCATGGGAAGCGGAAATTCAATCGATGGAATTAGTGTCAAAGGAAAGCATGAAGAAAAAATTGAATGATTTATATGCTCCTAATCTTTTTATTCCTAAAGACGGTTTTCATGCAGATTACTATTATCTTGTTAAAGCAGTCGTTACAAGGTTTATTGAAGATGGAATCACTGCCATTAATGCAACAGAGAATGACGATATAAGCGTTTATTCTCCCAAAATAATAGAAAGGATAGTTTAATAAATCCTAGGATCCTAAAATGAAAACCATAAATGTATTCGCCGCCATAATCATCAGACGCAAGATGCTGAATCAAGTTCAGCATGACGGACAAACTGACAGCTGCCATGAAGTAATAAAATTATAAACTTGAGGTTCATAGTAGCTGCCAAAAGCATATCAAATGAATGCACAAATTTTTCTATTCGTATCTTTACACTCTGTTCAGGCTGAATGAAGGTGAATACGAAAACGAAGACAGTCCGTTTCCAAAAGGTGCGGTTCCATTTCTTACTGTCCATCAGTCAAAGGGACTGGAATTTCCGGTGGTGGTTTTAGGCTCCGTGATGCACAGGCGTAAAAACGCACGTCCGCTGGATGTCCTTGTCAGAAATATGCTTGAGGAAAAAGGGCAGACGGATGGCCTGAATGAACCTCTGGATATGATGGATGATTATGACACCATGCGGATGTTCTATGTTGCATTGTCGCGGGCAAAGAATCTTCTTGTCATATCTCAATTCAAGGGACAGGGTCAAAGCACGTATCCTGCGTTCGACAGACTTTTTGCGGAGAAAAATTTCGATATGGTCGGTAACGGCTTCCCCAACATTCCATCTTCGGCATCATCGGCAGGGCAGGAAGAAAAAGTGTACAGCTTCAAATACGATTACATACCATATATCACATGTCCGCGAAATTATATGGCATTCAGAAAATATGGATTTGTCCCATCCAGAAGCCAGACCATGTTCTACGGTTCGTTGGTTTTAAGAACAATCCGTGATTTTGAAAATTTCATAAGGGAGAATTCTGACGATGAACGATGAAATTAAAATTGAAGAAAAGCTCCGTGAGTTTTTTGAGGCAAATTATGAATACCTGAAGGAATCGTCGGGACATTCAATAAATGAATTGATGAAGGAAAGAGCCTTTGAGCAGGTTTTGATTTACTGGAAAAAACACAGGCAGATGATTCTGGACGGCAAAGTTTCATCAATGCAAATTTCAGTCCCGAATCTCCGTACGCCAAATAAAGCCATTCCCTATTCAATAGAGGGAATGATAGATGTTCTGGAAAAGGATGGAAAGCGCAGCCTGTTTGACGTGACGACAAATTCAAGGGAACAGATAGAAGATGACATCGAGTTGTACAAAGATGAGCTGAACCTGTATGCCTATGAACTGGACCGGATGAAGGAGAGTGACATTGGCGGTACGTTTGTCCTTTCGACATCAATGCCCAGGGATGTGCGTTACGCCTTGAAAAACGGCAATGCATCAGAACTTGAACATGCACTGGCAAATTGGAACCCCATTGTTCCTGTTCAACACAGTCACGACGTTCTGGAATCTGCGGTAAAAAAAGTGGGCGAGGTGGTTGAAAAAATCCAGAACTGTGAGTTCGACCCTCCTTCTCCCTCCGTTTTAAAAAAAGAGTTCAAGGACGGAAGAACCTTCTGCAGCCATATCTGCGAAAACTGCGATATACGGAAATCTTGTGAAGCTTTCAAGGGGGTGTGAGCTTTGGAACCGCTGATTTTCCTAAAAGTTCGGCTTGTAATCCAATCTTTTGCTTGGTTTTCCTAAAAGTTCGGTTTATAATCCAAACTTTTTCCCTATGCCCTCAATTTTGGAAATGACAAAATTGCATTATAAATTCATTTTTTTGAAATGGTCACTGAAGTTTCAGCTTACCTTTATTGGAAATGTTGAAGGGGGCTTCCCGCATTGAGAAAAATACAGAAAGCCCCGGGGAACTTATTCGGCTTTCACGCTGATTGCATCGCTTGCGGTTTCCAGCATGGACTTGCGGCTCTTATCTTTTCCAAGGTAAGTTGTGCGCAGGACTATCCGGTAGTTTCCTTCTGTGACTGAATCCGGCACAAAGAAGTTCAGTTCGCTCGGCTTGTTTCTGAAAAGGCTTGAGTCATTTACCTTTGTCCACGAAGTTTCATCCGGGTTCATTTTCCCTTCCGAATCGACAGGTGCAAAGTAAATGCCCCAGTTCTCTCCGCCAAGCTTTAAGCGGCCTCCTGTAATTCTGCAGGGCTTTCCTTTTGTGAGCGTTCCTTTTGATTTTGCGTCAGACAGATCCGCAATTTCAGTGATTTCAGGGCTTCCGTCGGCATAGACGACTTTGTCTACGCTTAATGATGCGATTGCCTCGTTTGCAAGACTTGTGGGCGTAAACTTGATGTAGAAATTGCCGCTTTCGGAAACATCGCTTTTTCCCTTGGCGTTGCACTTCATTGCGATGTACATGGTTCCAAGGTCAAGGACGTTCACGGCTTTTCCCTGCTCAAGCATCTTGAGGATTTTCTTCTGAATCAGGATTGCGGCGAACTGGAGCATGTAGGGATCCATGCCCTTGTTGTCTTCAGCAATCTCAGAAAGAATGTTTTTAAATGTGGCTGTATTACGGCTGACAGTGGCGTAATAAGTTCCGTCTTTTGTAAAATTGTTTTCATGCAAAGTCACGCTTAAAATCGAAGAGCTGTTTTCC
>JAFPKH010000150.1:0-6595 GCA_017424825.1 Treponema sp.
TTCACAAAAAGAGTTTGATGAAATTTTAAAAGACTACTCTAAGCGTCATAAAATGCTTAAATCTGAAGATGATAAAAAAAGAAGAGCCGCTATCTGGAAAGCTTTTGACGCCAGAGCAAGAAGCATTGAAGCTCCTTTTATAAAGTCATTCGGTAAAGCCTGGACTAAACAGAATGAGCTAGTTGATAAGACAATTTCCGAAGCGGTAGAAAATAATAAGGATGTAGGAACGGCAATCGAAGTTCTTTATGACAAGGGAATGGATGAAGCCTTAAAGCATTCTTTAGCAGGTGCATTTATTAACGGACTTACAGTTGGAGCAGAACACGCACAGTCTTTACTCAATAAAAAATCAGTAAAAGAGCTTTCAGAAGAAACAAGAAGGTTTTTCAATGCCTGGATTGATTCTTATGGCCTGGAATTCTGCAAGGATATAAACAACACCACTAAAAAGAAATTGCGAAAGGTTTTATCTGAAGCAATCGGAGAAGGTGACGGCCTTGAAGAGCGAAAAAAGAAACTTATTAAAGCCGCTGATTTTATGTTTGAGGATGACAAAAAATGGCGGGCAGAGCTTATCGCAAGAACTGAAAGTTGTACTACTATGAATGCAGGAAGTAACGAACTTTACAAGGCCGAAGGGGTAGAGAATAAAAGTTGGGTCGCAACTTTAGATGATCGCACTAGGGACAGTCATTTATTGATGGATGGAGTAGTCGTTCCAATGAATGAGAAATTTGAAATCCCTGCTACAAGTCAGAGCGAGGGAGCTTGGGTAGATTATCCGGGAGATGCAAGCGCACCTGCTAGTGAAACTTGTAACTGTAGATGCACAATGGCCCCGATAGTGGGATAAGGAGCAAAGAATGAACGGAAAGACAATTAAGAAAATCCGAAAAGAACTAAACAGCAAGGAAAAGGAAATCGCAAGCGAAGTGTTTGACTATTTCAATTCCTTGTCATTTTTTCAAAGGCTTAAAATCGCGGTGAAAATCATCCGCAGAAAATTATAGAGCGAGGTAAAAGAAAATGAAAACAATGCTTGATAAAGTAGCGGTTGCGGGTGATATTACTCAGGCAATCGACAGAAGAGGAGCGTGGACTTGCGCCATAGTAGTTATGGGCGGTACAGATGATACAGCGGTAAAATTGCAGAGTTGCGATACAGCCGCCGGAGTTTATTCTGATTTCAAAACCCTAATTTCAGCCGATGACGCCAGTGCGGACCAGTACAAAGGATTTGTAATTGACCTTGATGGTGCTAAGAAGTTCATTAAGGTAACAGGTGCTGCAATGGCAACTTGTGTTCTTGGTGATTGTGACGCTGATATTAAGTCGGTTACTTTCAAAGCCGGAACATTACCAGAAGAAAAAATCATTGAAGATGAAAAGGATGTAACTATTGACGTATCAACTTATACTGGCCCTGTAGAGATTGAGCCTACAGAAGGCAAAGATGGAATGGCAAAAGTGAAGGTTACTTTGACAAACATTCCAGAAGCAACAAACGGAGGTGATTAAAATGAAACTTGAAAAAGGACAGATTGCAAAAAAAGAAATATCCGTCGAAGTTGTAGACCTGGGAGAAAGACAGGTACAGTTTACAATTTCAAAAGAAGTTGAAGATCGTGATGGCGATATTCTTAGAGCGGGCGGTGTAGACTTTTCAAACTATATCAAAAATCCTGTTTTTTTGGGATTTCATAACAGCCGGGATTTTCCGCTCGGTAAGACAATTAAATATTGGGTAGAGGGAAACTCAGTGAAAGCTATTGTTTACTTCCCGACTATTGAAGAGCTTTCAAGCGATCCAAAAAACGCAAGCGAAAAAGCAAAATTAGTTGATTTCTGCTATCGTTGTTATAAAACGGGTATGCTTAATGCTGTATCTGTAGGCTTTATCCCTCTTGAATGGACAGAGCGAAAAGATGGTTATGACATCACAAAATGGGAACTTCTTGAATTTTCAGCCGTTGCCGTCCCTGCCAATCAAGACGCTATAGCCGAAGCCGTTAAATCTTTCGGTGATGAATTTGCAAAAGGATTTATCACAGAAGAAAAAAGCGGAAAAAGAATCAGCGCGGCTACAAAAGAAATCTTAGGCAAAATCAAGGCTTGCGGTGATGAAATTGAAAAGTGCCGCGGAACTCTCAAGGGCATTGTAAAGACAATGAATGAACTTCTTGAAGAGCTTGACGATGCAGAAGATGAACTTACAGGCGAAGAGCCGGAGCCGGAAGAGAATCCTGAAGAAAATGATGACAGCAAAAAGTCATTTGATTTATCTGAAATTGTCGATGAAGTAGACATCGCCAGTTTATAAACTCATCTCCAAAATAAAATTAGATTTTCCCCGCTAGTAATGGCGGGGTTTTTATTTTTAACAAAAAATATTTATTTTTTTTGTTTTTGCTATTGACAAAACAAATATTATGTATTAATATAATAATCACAGGGGCGGAAAGGCAACCTGTAAGGAGCAAAGAATGACAAATAAAGAAAGAGGACAGGCAATTAGAGCAGAGCTTAAAAAAGCAGGTTATGGCACAAAACAGATTTCAGTAAGAAGCCGTTTTTGTGGATATTCAGACGCAACAGATATTACTGTAAAAGACATTACTTGCAACATTGAAGAAATTCGTAAGATTTGCGAAAAGTACGAAAAAATTGATTATGATAAGTATAGCGGAGAAATCTTATCAGGCGGCAACACTTATATCAGTGTTCAGTGGGATTGGGATGTTATCCATAACGCAACAGAAAAAAAGGTTGAAGAAGCAAAAAAGATTGTAGAATCAACAGAAAACGGTACAACAATCTTTCAGAATGAAAAAATCAAGTTTGTACTTTGTTATGATGAAAAAAGAGACCTGTATGACATCGCAGAGTTTGAGAATGGTGAACGTTTTGGAAAAATTAAAATTACACCTTGCGTAAAGATTCAGATGGTTTATACAGTAGCAAGAGCATTAGCAACTAACTTTCAAGAGTTAGTAGCATAAAATAGACAAGCCCCGGAAACGGGGCAAAGGAGTATAGAATGGCAGAAGAGAAAAAATATTCCGGCTATGGTTATCACGGCGGCGGAAGGCCCCGGAAAGGCAGCGAAGCCCGAAGAAGTACACTATCAATAGTTTGTACTGAATCGGAAAAAGAAAAAATAAAAGCTGATGCAAAGTTTTATCAGATGAGCGTTTCTGAATATTGTACGAAAAAATTATTAAACATCTTGTAAAATCTGGCGGGTAAAAATCCCGCCTTTTTTTTAACTCAGTATATCAAATTAAAATAAAATCTAACTCGAAAACTTGAATTAAATGAATTAAAAATCGAATTAAAAATTATGAGTAAAAAGTCATATTTTACGTGGATAAAAGAAGAGGGCGGAACTGCCAACGACAGCCCGCCCAGAGCAAAGAATGTTCTTCAAAAGAACTTCTCTTATTTATTTATATCATAATTCCTGATTTTTCGCAAAAAATATCCGTTTTTCTTTTAGGTGTCTACAAAATTTGACAGTAAAATTTTTTCGTTATATATTACTAATTATTAAATAACTCGCTATGGCGAATTATTAAGGAGTATAGAATGAGTAAAAAGACTTTTAATTTGATTACAGGAATTGTTGGCGGAGTTTCTACAATCGCAATCGCTGTAGTTACTTTCATTAATCCTGCTTATGCGGTAGCAATCAACGCATCTATCGGAATTGCATCTACCGCAACAATCGAAATCTGCAATCAGTTTGTAACAAAATAGGTTATAAGGGCCGTAAAAGAATTACGGCTATTATTATACATAGCAAATAAAAGCATTTTCGTTTCCGTGCTTTTCGCTGAAGAACAGCATATTAAAAAACATTTCTTTAAGGAGAAAAGATATGGAAATGAAAGACTTGGAACGCCTTATTGATGAGCGTTCACAGAAACAGATTGATGATGCTAAAGAATCAATCAAAAAGGAATTGGGTGCAGTGCCACAGGCTCAGATTGACGAGGCTGTAAAAAAGGCAGTTGCAGAAGTAACAGCAAAGGCAGACGCTGAGAAAGCTGAAAATGTAAAATACCTTGAAGCTTTCAAAGAGGCCGTTTCTAAAGACGAAAAATCTTTTGTAAAAGAAACACCTGTTACAGTTGTAAATCAGATGATTGCTGCCGCCGCTTCAGCTATGGGCAAGAAAGATGCTCATAATATTGCTCAGGTTTCTGCAAAAGAAATCGCTGAGCAGGCAAAAAAAGACTTCCCTTATTCTAAAGCACTTCACGCTGTTTTGGATAAGAAAGCCCTCAACGCTGGCACACCTTCAGAAGGTGGATTTACAGTTCCACTCGCATTCTCAGGCGAGTATATCGATGCTCTTGTAGCAAATACTCTCATCGATAAATTGAACATCCGCAAAGTTCCTCTCATTCACGGAAACCTTTCTATTCCTAGAATGGATGCTACATCAAGTGTAGGTTGGGTTGGTGAAACACAGGGCGGAAAAATTACACAGCCTCAGTTTGGCGAAGTAAATATGCGTGCTAAGAAGCTCAAGGCTCTTACTCCAATTTCTAACACACTTCTTCGTGAAAGCGGTGTAAATCTTGAAGGTTGGATCGCTGAAGATCTTATGAGAAAAACTCGCATTGCCCTTGATGATGCAATGATTAATGGTTCAGGTTCTCAGTATATGCCGCTCGGTTTGAAGAACAATGCAAACATCCAGACATTGAGTGCATCGGCTCTTGCCCTTACAACTCCTAATGATATGGTTGCTCTTCTTCAGCAGGCAAACGTAAGACTTGAGAATGTTCATTGGTTGCTCAACCCAATCGGTGAAAGCTGGCTCAGAAACAAGGCATTCTCTTCTGGTCCATTCGCTTGGTCAGATGAAATGGCAAGAACTGGAAAGCTCCGTGGATTTGATTTCCACTCATCAAGCACAATCGGATATGACGGAAGCGGAACTCCTACAGCAGACTTCTGGGTAGGTGATTTTGCAGAAATGATGTTCGGTGTATCACGCGACATTACAATCGAAATCAGCCGCGAAGGTTCTTTCAACGACAACGGAACTGTAGTAAACGCATTCGACCAGGATTTGACACTTATCCGTCTTATTACAGAATGCGACTTTGCTTGCAGACAGCCTAAAGCATTCGTTAAGGCTACTCTTACACAGTCGTAACAAAAAGCGGGGTGTAAGGCCCCGCAATTCTTAATTTAAGAGAGGATTTGAAATATGACACGTTCAAAACTTTTGGAACAGATTAAAGTTGTTGGAGATGGAACTTCAGCATTCGCAAAGGGAACAGCTGAAACTCTCGTACTTGTAACAACAGGAAGCAATAAAAAACTTCAGACTTGCGATACAGCAGATGGAAGCTATGAAGATTTCGTTACAGGTCTTGCCGCTGGTGTTCACAACATTCAGATTGCCGGCGCAAAGAAATATCTGAAATCAGACGCTACTACAGCCGTTGCCATTCTCGGTGATTTTGGAACAGACCCTGTTTCTAATTCGTAAGGTGGCTTGAAATGTCTATGCTATGCAGTCTCTCCGATTTGAAAACTATGCTCGGAATTGCTCAAGACGATACAACGCAGGATGCAAAACTTAATTTAATGATTAAGCAGACTTCTGCATTGATTGAGGGATTTCTAGGCTATTCGCTCAAGAGAGCGGAATATACAGAAGAACTGCATAGCACTAATGACAGACAGCTTATTCAACTAAATTACTTTCCATTACAGAGCGTTTTAAGCGTTTCTGCAAATGATGTAAGTATTGAAGATTACAAGATACTTCCAGAATATGCCCGATGGGGCAGACTTTACCGCGGTAACGGATGGAGCGGAGCCTGCTATACAAGAGGTTTTACACACGATGTAGTTGCGGGGGTTTGGAATATCAAGGTAACTTATATTGCCGGATATTATCTTCCAGGCGATACGGGATATGTCGAAGGTGCAGAGGATTCTTTACCTTATGACATTATCACCTGCTGCCTTAATTCTGTAGTGGAAAAATACAATTTTGAAGCTATGGGCGCAAAGGGTTTGAAGGCTCATACAGAAGGCCATATTTCAGATACTTATGCGGACAGCGCAAATGATATAGGACTTTCAGAAAGTGCAAAGAAAGTTCTATCAAAATATGTCTATTACGGGATTGCTTAGATGGTAAGATTTAATAATGCAAAAATAACAATCTTAGCGGAAAGCACTCAGATAGACGATGAGGGCGATTATATCGCGGAATGGTCGGAAGTTGAAACAATCGTGGGTGATGTTCAGCCGCATACAATGACCGAAGAAGAATGCAAGGTTTGCGGAATATCAGAAATGAAGGGCGGTGTAAAACTGTTTCTTTACAATGGTATTCACGAAAACATCAAGGTTGGAAACCGTGCAAAGGTTGATTCTGATTTTACGGGGCGCGAGGATTTATATGCAATTATGCCTGTAAACTCTTGGAGCAGACACGGAGAGTGCCTTCTTATCCCGGTAGAAAACGAAAAAGCCGAAGAGCCGACACCGACACCAGAGCCGGAGCCTGACGGGGAAGAAGTAGATGGATAGTTTTGACAGACAGATTGCGGATTTTGTGAAA
>JAFPKH010000151.1:0-2714 GCA_017424825.1 Treponema sp.
GGGCAAAAGCAAGAATTTTCCAAAACCGTGTTGACGCGGCATGTGTCTATGTGAACGTAAGCTCCAGATTTACCGACGGCGGTGAATTCGGTTTTGGCGCAGAACTTGGAATCAGCACGCAGAAACTTCACGCACGCGGACCGATGGGCATAAAGGCTTTGACCACTACAAAATTTTTGATTGACGGGGACGGACAAATAAGATGACGCTTGCACAGACTCTTTTGGATGCAAAAAAGATTGTCATAAAATTCGGAAGCAATTCTTTGGCAAAAAGCGACGGTACTATAAATACGGATTTTCTGGCTTCTGTTGCTGAAAACTGTGCCTCACTCATAAAAATGGGAAAGCAGATTATAATCGTTTCGTCTGGTGCTCAGGTGGCAGGTCTTTCTGCAATAAGCGGATGGGCGCATAAAAAAGATTTGCTCTACCGCCAGGCTCTTTGTGCAATCGGTCAGGTGGAGCTTATGGGTAGATGGAGGAGTGTGTTTGCAAAAAACAATCTTCACGTGGCCCAGCTGCTTTTTACAAAAGAAGATTTCGAGGATTATCATCACACCCTCAACATGCGCAATACGCTTTTCACTCTGGTCGATGAAGGCGTGATCCCGATCATCAATGAAAATGACTCGGTTTCTTTTGAAGAATACAGCATCGGTGACAACGACAATCTTTCCGCCTTGACCGCAATTTTGTGGAGCGCGGATGCCCTTGTTCTGTTCAGCGATATAGACGGAGTTTTCACGGACAACCCCAAGACAAATCCTGATGCCAAACTTGTTGAGGAAGTTTCGGACACAAAAGAACTTTTGAAATCAATAACAATCGGAAACACGAATTCATTCGGAACCGGAGGAATAAAAACAAAAATCCAGGCGGCGGAAAAAGTCACCTCATCCGGCATCCCGATGATTCTTGCAAACAGCAGCACGAACCTTTCCGAACTGATGGACGGCACGCGCAAGGGAACTCTTTTTCTTCCCGTTGAAAAAAACGCGTTCAATTCAACGGCGGCAAATTGACTCGTGCGGAATTTTTTTGAGGAGAATTTATATGAAAGATTTGAAAAACGTTAAGATAGGCTGCATTGGTAGCGGAACTATGGGCGGTGCTTTGATGTCCGCGATGGCGAAAAAAATCGGAGCGAAAAACATTTCCGTTACGGACGTTGATTTTTCAAAGGCAAAGGCGTTCGCCGAAAAATATGGGATGTCTGCTTTGGATTCAAACGTCAAAGTCGCTGAATCTTCCGACGTGATTTTTTTGGCGGTCAAACCTGCTTATGTAACTTCAGTTTTAAAAGAAATAAGCGGTCAGATTGATGAAAACAAAGTGGTTGTTTCAATGGCAGCCGGAGTCAAGCTTGATACATTGGAAGAGTGTTTTTCATATTCCGCAAAATTCCATATAATCAGAATCATGCCGAATCTTCCTGCAACTGTCGGCGAGGCGATGATTGCGCTTTCTCCTTCAAAAAACGTTTCCGATGAAGAGACCGCATTGGTAAAAGAACTTTTGGACTCAGCAGGAAAAGCTGAAATCGTTCCTGAAAAACTTATGGACGGAGTTACAGCCGTGAGCGGAAGCGGACCAGCGTATGGATTTTTGTTCATCGAAGCGCTTGCTGATGCGGCAGTGAGGTTCGGTATGCCAAGGGCACAGGCCTACGTTTATGCGGCACAGACGTTGAAGGGAGCCGCAGCAATGGCACTTGAAGACGGACGTTCAATCAGCGAACTGAAAGACGCGGTTTGTTCACCGGCAGGAACTACGATCGAAGGCGTAATCGCCCTTGAAAAAAACGGATTCCGCTCAGCCGTAATAGAAGCCGCCACCGCCGCATTCAATAAATCCGTGGAGCTTGGAAAGAAATAACCCTTGAATTCTCCACTGCATTTATGCGTTCAGCAACTTGCTTTCAATCCATTTTGCAACGCCGTCGTTTTCATTTGAAAGACAGACATCGTTTGCAATTTGTTTTACTTCGGTGATGGCGTTCTGCATTGCGATTCCTTTTCCGCAGAGTTTAAGCATTCCAATGTCATTGAAGTCATCACCGAATGAAGCAATCTGTTCTGCACGGATGTTAGTGTTTTTGCACAACGCTTCTATTGCCTTTTCTTTTGTCGCTCCTTTTTTGCTGAGCTTGTACCACGGAATGTCGGAGAAGGGAAGGAAGTCAATTTTTTCGATTCCTATGCTCGATGCTATTTCCGTCACTTTTTTTTCATCAAGCGTCTTGATGCACATTTTCATTGCCGGTTCCCTGAAATCAGAAAAATCATTGAACGTCCAGAATTTGTCACCAAGCTCTTCCTTTGAATTAGAGTAAAGGCCTGTTTCGTTGTCTACGGAAATTACAGAATCTGCTCCAAGAATTTCGAACGATGCTTTTATGAGCGTGCAGATTTCTTCGTTGGAAAATTCACATGAGTAGATTTTTTTGTTTTTGAAAGTGACCATTCCGCCGCCATTTGTTATGAGAACGTCCGGGGATATTCCGTCAAGAAATTTTACTGCGTTGACCAAAGCGCGTGATGTTGAAATGCCGAAAAGGATTCCTTTTTTTTGTGCGAGCGCAATGACTTGCTTTGTGTAGGCAGAAATTGATTTGTCAGCATGGAACAAAGTTCCATCCAAATCCGAAAGAATTAAAGAAATGTTTTCCATAATCAATTATGAATTGTTTTTGATTTTTTTTCAAGAGAAAAA
>JAFPKH010000016.1:0-4491 GCA_017424825.1 Treponema sp.
ATTCGTAATCACCGATGAAGTTTACGAGCACATCCTTTACAAGCCGAACGTCCACACCTACATGGCTTCTCTTCCCGGCATGAAAGACCGCACGATAACTTGCAACTCGCTTTCAAAAACATATTCGATTACCGGATGGCGGCTCGGATATACTCAGGCAAATCCAGAAATCACGGAGCGGATAAAAAAGGTTCATGATTTTTTAACGGTCGGAGCGGCTGCACCACTTCAGGAAGCTGCTGTCACGGGATTGAAATTCGGCGATGGGTATTATCAGATGTTGCAGGAAAAATATACTCACAAGCGAAATTTATTTCTTCAAGGATTGGATTCGATCGGCATAAAACATACGGTCCCGGAAGGAGCCTATTACGTCCTGATTGACATTTCGGAATTTGCTTATGAGTCCGATTTGGAATTTGCGGAAGCCCTTGCACGTGAGGTCGGAGTGGGGTCAGTCCCCGGCTCAAGTTTTTTCAAAGAACCGGAAAACCGTTATGTCCGTCTGCATTTTGCAAAGAAAGACGAAACCTTGAACGAAGCGCTGAACCGTCTTTCCGATATCAGGCGTAAGTTGAAAAGCTAGAGTTTGTAGACTCAAAAAAATGAGTCATTGAAATCTTTTAAATTACAGGCATTGTGCATATCGCTTTGGTGGATCAGAAATGCCAAGAATAGAAAGTGCAACATCAGAAAATCAAGATGATGATGATTTAATTGATTCCGACGAAGAGTAGTCGAATGATATTAAAAACAGATTCGCGGACTAGATTTGGAAATCTTTGAAATGGATTTTGGGTTGACAGTTAACTAAGGTCTGATATTTTTGTCAGACCTTAGTTTTTCATATTCGAGAGGCTGATAAAAAATTACTTCTCAACTAACTGGATAAAACACATCCACAGACATGTCCTTGTTGTAGACTTCGTATGCTTTTCCGGTCAGATTGATTTTCTGGCTTTCCGCATATTTTTTTATTTGCACATGCGCTTTTCCGACTTTTGAAAATCCTTCCGTGAAGTTTAAGTGGAGGCACTTTTTTTCAAAAACTTCCATTGCATTTTTATCTTTATATTCACTGACCGGAAGACATGTTTTCATTGAAAAATCATCTTCCGAAAGATTTTCGTAAATCACAAAATGATTTCCTGTCGTTTCAATTTTTTCTTTGGATGCTTTTTCATAAAGTTTTCCGACGGACATTCCAAGGTTTTCAAGCTCAATATTTTCGGAAACATAAATGCACTTGCATTTCTCAAAAGGTCGGATATCAGGCTCGTTGATTTTGCTGGGCATATTTTCTTTTTCACTTGATGAAACGAATTCCTTTACCTCTTTCAGATGCAGATCCATTTCCTTTATCTTGCTATCTATCAAATTTTTTTCGCTGGCTTTTCCATCGAGCACTTGTTTTATTTCAAAAAGCGAAAGTCCTATTTTTCTCAGGCTCTTTATTTTTTCAAGAACCGCAAGCTGGGAATCATCATAATAGTGGTAGCCGTTTTGTCCGTTGACGGATGCCGGAACAAGAAGACCTTCCTCATCATAAATGCGGAGAGCTTTTCTTCCGACTTTTCCTATAATTGCAAATTGTCCTCGCGTATACATTATTTACCTTCCTTTGTTCTTTTTACTCTGCCGAATATTTTAATAAATCCGATGTGCAGCGGAAGTATCTTGTATAAAAAATAGTCATCGTATTTTTTATATCCTTCTCTGTTATAAAAGTTTATCACTGCTTCACATATTGATTCAACACAATTTTGGTTCAACAGTAATCCTGTTTCCTTTGACGCAAATCTTGGTGAACCAATGTGCCCGTATTTTCCCATAGCCTTCAGCTGCTTCTTTTTTGAAATCATATCCCTGTCGGTGATGTCGGAGTCCGGCAAATCTTTATATCCTCCGCGCACATATTTTTCATCGAAATCAAGTAAACATGATGTCTCAATCCAGCCTGCGTGAAAATCATTTCCATGTTCTTTTTCAAGTTGATTTATTTCATCGCTTTGTTTTACTCCTGCTCCCATAAAAATGGAACCCATCGGGGAAATTGCGCATACACCGTTTTTTCTGTTGATTTTTCTCACCGCTTTTGTCACCGCAATCTGATGTTCGGGATCTGCGTGAGATGCTATTATGACAATGTGATTGAATCCCATGCAGCGGATGCTTTCCAATATTTCGTATGCAACTTCATAAGTTGTTTTCATTGAAAAATGTATTGATCCGAAAAACTCATTTACCGATGCTGCGGCAATTGGAAAAGCTGGAAGATAATAACATTCCAGATTGTGATTTTTTTCAATTTCTTTCATTGCGTTTTTGCTCCAGAAATCACCTTCGATTAAATCTGTCGCAAGCGGAAGGCAGTGTCCGTGTTCTTCGATCGGAGCCATCACAATGAAGACGATGCTGTTTTGTTTGTCGGCCTCCTTGATTTCTTTCCATGTCATCAAACTTAGATCTTTCATTTTGTCCTCCATTTCTTTGTTTGCTTCTGGACAAAATAATAAACCTGGCCCAAAAGACCAGGTCAAGAGATTTTTAAAATTTATTCGAATAAAAAAGTTATCAGATATTCTTTCGGAAATCACAAAACTTCACGTGCGTTTTTTTCATCAGCGGAATGATAACAGCCGAGTCAATCAGCATGGAACGTGATTTCTCATGTTTTTAAAAATATAAATCATTATTTATATCATTTCCCTTTACCACACTTTCAATTATTTCCGTCATATCCTGTTTTGAAATTTGCGGACGATAGTAAACATCTGGAATTTCATCTTTTAATTTTTCAAACAGTTTATGGGCGGCTGAAAACTTTCTGCGCTCTTCCGGGTCGATATGGTCTTTTGTCTTGTCCTTTGTTTCTACAACAAGATTGAGCTGTTTTTTGCCGGAAGCATGATTTATGACGTACATAAAATCAGGGCTGTATGTTCCGTCTGCATACGTCGGAATACGCACTGTACGGCGCGGAATTTTTCCATATACTTCAACCGAGGCAATATTTGATTTTATACTGTGAGTGATATTATTCCGTTCCAAATCAGAGTCATAGGCACAGGAATCATACAGATAATTTTCGAGAGGAGTTTCTTTGCAGTTCAGAACACCAATGTCGTTACGGATAACATATTCCTTTACAGAATTGTTTCCGTCACAAAGCGGGTCAGAAACAGGAACGTCAACTTTTTCATACGAGTATTTTTCTGCAAAAGTCCTGATATACCAGTCACGGTAGCCTTCTACCAGATGCCGTAAAGTCTGCTTGCTGAAAAACTTTTCTGGAAGTGGATTTGATTTGAAATACTCACAGAAAACTTCATGTAAAAGCGTAATCGGAATATTCGTTTCTTTCTGCGCTTTCTTCAAAAATTCAGAATACGGAAGTGCTTTTTTGAGCGTGAATGTCGTACCAATTTCGGTTGTAAACTTTATGCTACCATCTTCATCTTTTGCAGTCTGCTGAATTGAAGTGGAAACAGCCGTTGAGCCGTCTATTCCTTTTTTGAGCAAATCCAAAAGCATTTCTTTAAGTTCATTTTCTTTGGTCGAATCAAAATGCAGGTAGAATTTTTGATTTATGCTTTTCCATAGTGTCGCAAGTTTATCATAGTTTTCTTTTCGGATTTTAACTTTTTCGCTGTCTTTTCCTTTGCTTGCATTTATGCTGACAACTTTTCCTGCCTGCAATGCGGTAAACAAGTCAGGGTAATTTTCTTTGAAATCTTCAAGATGTTCGTCCTGTACTTCATGTGTTTCAGGGTCAATAAAATCTTTTACAATCAAATCTTTAAAGAAAGACTTTGAATCAATCTGTTTCTTTTTGGCATATTCTTCAAGGAATGCTTTTGTAATCTTGAATTCCCGTTCAGCACCTGCGTTGATTTCAGAAAGCAGCTTTTCCGCAAAGTCTTTTTCAGAATAGTCGATTATGTAGCGAAGATAAAACTGCTTGTCGCTCTGCCGCTCGCCAAGTTCATCAACCGGCAGACGCAAACCACGGCCTACTTCCTGCAGCTTGCTTGTTTCGCTTCCACTTGAACGCAGCTTTGCAATTACAAATACATTCGGATTATCCCAGCCCTCTTTGAGTGTCCATTTTGAAAAGATGAATCTTGTCGGTTCCCATTCACCGTTGTCTTTTTTGATTTTGATGATTTCATCTTTTTTTCGGAGGACTTTATCGACTTCCTCTTTTATCTCTTCGCTGTCCGTACTGTTATCCTCAGAAAAATATCCGGCAATAGTTTCGTTCAAATGAGTTTGTGAATAACACAGATAATCAACGTATTCCTTATCTTTTTTCAAATCAGTTTTTTGATACTGAACAATCAGAGATTGAAGTTTCTCTTTCAAAAGCCGTTCAAACTCCTGCCGCAGATAGCCGTCATTACGGAAAGATTCAATCGAATCAATGAAGAAAAGAGAAAGGGTTTTGATTTTTGTAAGACAGTTGCAGAAATTTTCATATTCTTTTTCAAA